>CAZMJD010000231.1:0-978 GCA_964566385.1 uncultured Candidatus Poseidoniales archaeon
TCGGTCTTCAATGGGAGGTCGATGTGGCGATGTCAGTACTCTCCCCTTTGAGTCAGAGGTGGAACATCGAAATTTGTTCAGCACTCTATATCGGCGGCCCGGCGAGATTCAACAATCTGAAAGGATTGCTCTCCGGCATTTCCTCCCGTACACTCTCCGACAAACTGAGTTCTCTGAGCGGTGAGGGGTACATCACGCGAGCCGTCGAGGAAGGACCTCCTGTGAGGACCTTGTACTCATTGACTGAGAAGGGTATGCGAGTTGGCCGGTTGCTAGGAAATCTGGTCGCTTACTTGAAAATGGATGAGGGGTATGTCGTTACAACGACGGAGGAATGACCATGGCTCTGATCGATAGATGGCGCAGACAAGCCCCTTGGGTCGGACTAGGACTAGCCGGAATCGGTGCTGGCCTACTCGGACCTATTGGAGGGATTGCAGGCATGCTTCCATGGACTGTAGGCAGTGCATCATCTCCAAAGAATCCGAAATCAGATCATCCACTCCGACAACGCATCCTTCAGACCTTGGAAGGAAATCCAGGACTGGCGTACCGAGAACTGCAGGGCACCTTAGCAGCAGCAAATGGAACCCTTCGTCACCATCTCGACGTGCTTATCGGCCGCGGTGACGTGACGGTGATGCCCGTGAATGGAAGAAGTTGTCATTTTGCTGGACATCCAGCCCAAGCCTACGACCTGCGCGGAGTGTACGTCGGAGAGGAAGAAATGCGGCGAATCGTTGAGCAACATCCTCATGGCCTGAGCCTACTACAACGCCTCATCGTCGAATCACTGACTTCAGTCGATGATATCCGATCACAGGCCGATCTGGCACGCTCAATCGGGCGAAGTCGAACCAGCGTTCATTCGGCCATCAAAGTCCTGCGACGGCGAGGCATCGTAGATGTCAATCGATTGGCACTCGCACCGCACCTATGTGGCGATCGAAATCAGACACAACGTCCCATCGATTACGA
>CAZMJD010000231.1:988-2684 GCA_964566385.1 uncultured Candidatus Poseidoniales archaeon
CGTCAAATCGCCTGAGTCGTGGAAAATCCACCCAATAACTCAAAACCAAACTTCTTCCCGAAAATCCATGCTGGATGTCTGGATTGATGAGCAGGCACTGGCACCCGGACTCACGGACCCAATTCGGCTCACTGAATGGATGCTCTCCTCGCTCTGCCTCATTCGACGACGGTCCTCAAAAGAAGAAGAGGGTGTGACATCAACCCCTATTGGAAAGATGATGTTCGAATTCGCTTTGAGTCGACCGAATGAAGGACTCGACCCCCGTGAAATGCTCGATACGCTTGAGGTGTCGACAACAACGCTGCATCATCTTCTCGGCCGACTTCGTAGTGCGAGGATCGTCACGCAAGCAGGAGGTTCTGAGCAGGGACACAGATTTCATCGGTTACGATTCGGCCACCTTCCAACGGCTGTTCGGGCAATGGCAGAAGAAGCACGGATGGTATTGCGCCACAATCTGCTCACCCTCTTTGGAGAATGGGAACGCGAGGGTCGAGAGGTTAACCTGTCATCCATGGAGTCTCACCGGCTCCACATACGCATCCGTGACCCCTCGCCAACGGGTGATGGAACCCAGGGAGAAGTGGTCATCAAGGACCTCGGATTATCAGGAGAACGTCCTGGGAAAGATGGGCGGGCAGAACGAGAGATCCTTCAGATCCTTGAGCGAATGATGGTGTCTGAGATTCCGGTCACCATTGAGGAATGCATGGAATTGACTGGGGGGTCACGCGCTCGGGTAAACCTCCAACTTGTCCGCTTGCAACGCTCAGGAATGGTATGCAGAGCTCCATTATGGGAACGATTGACACAATGCCTAATCGATGCCATCACTAGGCAGAGACGGCGAAGGGGAGACGAATGGGTGGTCGACAAACGTCGACTAGGACGGCTTGGAGAGGAGGAAGCACGTCATCTACTCAAACAACTGGATGTTTCATCTGAAAATACGAACATGATTGAGGGGGCGATCACACAGGGTGGACCTGAGGAAGGTAGGGTCCTGTTGAATGTGCTCGGTGGACAAATACCAGATGGTTATTCTTTGGCAGGAAAAAATGCGGAGGAGATCGCTGATCGAGCCCTCCACATGCTCGACTTATTCATTGCACGACTTGGGCGTGCAGCAGAAAGAATCACGCTCGGACTTCAGAAAGTGGCCCCGAAAGATGATCCTGAACAGTCCTGACCATTGCCTCAATGTCACCACCAACGCGATGAAGAGCTTGACGCACCGTCTTTCCGCCTGGCAATCCGCGTGTGAAATCAACAGCATGTCTTCGAAGCCATTTCACCCTAAGACAATCAAGTTCCTCACTGAGTTCAACGTACCTCATGAAACCCCACGATTTGGCAGCCCGCTCATCTTCAATCAATGCCTGTGAATCGGGCACCTCGCGCACCAGATGTGACCAAGGTGGCGTACCTCCCGACCAACCGAGTCCCGTTTTGACTTGCCATAACACATGGGGCGCTCCGAGTGCAGCACGGCCGATCATCACGCCATCTGCACCTGTGGCATCCAAGCAAGCACGGGCGGAGGTTCCATCGACAACATCACCATTGGCGATGACCGGAATCGAAACAGCATCGACAACTAAGGCGATGATTGACCAATCCGCACTACCCCGATAGCGCTGCTTCAGTGTACGGCCGTGAACACAAAGGCGAGAAGCCCCCACCTGTTCTAGAC
>CAZMJD010000232.1:0-2673 GCA_964566385.1 uncultured Candidatus Poseidoniales archaeon
ATCGTTGCTACTACCAATCACGCCAGAGATCGCCTGCGAACAGGCCGCGCACTTGTCACCGCAGTCGACCCACATCTATCTGTGCAGGTCGATCTCTTTGCTCGAGGTGGCGAAATGGTGGTTGCTGCCATCCTTCGTAGGAATGGAAGGACTCTCTCCCATCGCCCCCGTGTTGGTCGTATTGGCCGATTTCGCCTTCTCCTTGCAGGAATCCTTGCAAGCAGACGCTTGCGGGCGATGGAATGAAGCATCAGCCTGATAGCGGCGCGTTAGGACGCGGGAGTATGTCTGAGGGGCTTGAGGTAGTACGGCGTAGTGTACGTCTCATCCCAGACACACTTAGTGAGGCACCCAATGGTGAGTGGGCTGACGTTACTTTGCAGATGCCCGGTCCTTCAGAACCTCTGGTTGACCCGTACATGGGTGTTCAAGGAGGTCGTTGGGAACAACCGCCTTCAGAGAAAATGTTGGAAGCTGCGCAGGTTTACTGTCACATCTTGACACAGAGGGTCGCAGCAAATTTCTACCATGCTATGCGATATCTTCCTGATCCGAAACGACAGGCTCTGACTGCAATTTACGCCTTTTGCCGCCGTGCTGATGACATCGCTGACGGCGATCACCAGGAGACTTTCTCGGGTTGGTCGGATGAAGCCTTTTCAGGGTTCGATCAATATCGTTCAGATCTTGTCGAAAGAGGTGAATATGACACTCTCGTCGATGGAGAGGCAGGTCTTCAACGCCTTCGTCAGTTGTATGGCCTACGAATGAAGATGTCTTCCTGCTTCGATGATGACATCTGGCTCACAGACCCGGTGTTCATGGCACTGAAGGCTGCCAAGGAATCCTACAAATTGGATAGATCCGACCTTGATGCAGTCATCGATGGTATGGAAGATGATCTCTATGTCATGCACTACAGAACTGCTGAACAGTTGGAAACCTACTGTGCCCGAGTTGCCTCGGCCACGGGATTGTTATGCATCGATGTCTATCAGCCATTCGATCGTGTCGCTGCTCGGAAACATGGGTATTCGCTTGGGCAGTACATGCAGATGATCAATATCCTTCGCGACGTGAAGGAAGATGCGCTTCTTGGTCGAGTCTATCTTCCACAGAATCTGCTGAATGAATATGGTATCGATCCAGAATCATTTGCTAAAGGTGGCCCACCTTCGGAGGATTGGCACCCCTTTGTCAATGAGTGGGCACGTCGCTGTAATGAAGAATTAGAGAAGGCCAGACCTTTGTTCCAACAGTTACCTCGGGATAGCAGGTATTCTCCTGCAGTCATGGTAGCCTTGTATCGAAGAATCCTTCGCCGAATCCTCCGCCGCCCATCTGACCTCTTCTCCAAACGTGTGCGTGTTCCTACATTCCAGAAAGTTGTGATCGCCTTGATCACAGCATTGCGCATTCGTCTGCAACCCGCACGTCCTAAGAGGTCTGCAATATGAGTTCACAGACCCGTGTCGCCGTCCTGTTGGAGGATCAGTGCCAACCCAAGAAGTGTCAGCATGAATGCTGGGCTTTCTGCCCACCTGTTCGTAATGGCATCGAGTGCATCGTCATTGATCCAAGCAATCAACATCCCATTATCAGCGAGCCATTGTGCATTGGCTGTGGAATATGTGTGAATAAATGTCCATTCGACGCACTTGTCATCACACAACTCCCCTCGACCCTTGACTCGGAATGTATTCACCGCTTTGGTAGGAATGGTTTCCGATTGTATCGTCTCCCATCGATTGAGAGTGAAGGAGTCATAGGCATGCTCGGTCCTAATGGGATGGGCAAGTCGACAGCTCTCTCGGTTCTAGCAGGGACCAGGCAGCCTAATCTAGGGGATTGGGAGATTGATTCGGCTGCATGGGATGATATCATTCAATCAGTTCCAAGTGGCCTTGTCAGGGAACATATGGTTCGTGTCGCCGCAGGTGACTCCTCAGTTTCGATGAAACCGCAAGCCATCGATCGGATCCCAAAAGTAGCCACGGGGCGCGTTGAATCTCTGTTGCGCCGCGTTGATGACCGAGATCTTTTCGAGAAGCTCATTCCCGATCTTGGACTAGAGGTCGTACTTGAGCGTGAGATTGCTGAACTGTCAGGTGGTGAGTTGCAGCGAGTCGCGATCGCAGCGACGATGCTCAAGGAAGCAGATTTGTATTTCTTCGACGAACCGACTTCGTATCTCGATATCTATGAACGACTTCGCGTCTCTCGCGTGATTCGTGAACTCTCAGCTGAACATCCCGTTCTTGTCGTGGAGCACGATCTTGCAATCCTCGATCTGTTGTGTGACAAAGTGCACATCATCTACGGGCGAAAGGGTGCTTTCGGAATCATGACGCAGGCTCGACCCACTAGGACGGCGATCAACACCTATCTGAATGGTTTTCTGAAAGAAGAGAATATGCGTATCCGTGACCGTCCTATCGTGTTCCAGAAGGGTGTTGACCGTATTGAAGGCGGTGGACAACGCCTGCTTGATTGGGGTGATGTCAGCAAACAGCTCGGCACCTTCACCCTCACTGCCGAGGGAGGGCGTCTCAACAGGGCCGAAGTCGTCGGCGTGGTAGGTCCTAACGGTACTGGAAAGACCACCTTTGCACGTATTCTCGCTGGCCATTTGGAGGCAGATGCTGGATGGATTTCCAGTGATGCCCGTATCTC
>CAZMJD010000233.1:0-2649 GCA_964566385.1 uncultured Candidatus Poseidoniales archaeon
TATGGACTCCGCTGAAGACTTTTGGGCGAGTTTACCTGAGTATACGCAGAATGAGATCACAGATAGGAGAATCAAAGTTCTCTGGCTTGACACCGCAAAGATTGCTCGTGAGGTGAGCAGCAGCCTCGACCTTGTCGTCAGAATGCAGGGCATAGTCCTCCTCGGCATCTTCCTGCGCAGTACTCCCTTCGCAGCAGAAACTCCTGAGGGGGACTTGTATACATCAATCGAGAATAGTCTACGCAAGTACTTCGGCAAGCGAGGTGAACAAGTAGTCCAGGACAATCTGATATGTGTGAAACGCGGCTTCGCAGAAGTCAATGAATTAAACCCAGTTGAACTTGGAATTTCTGGAGTGAGCAACTGATGATAGGTGGTGACTCATCTCGTAATTTGTCGGCTCATGACAAAGATTTCTTTGATATTGAGGACTTTGAAGCACGCATTGTTGATGCATACAATGGGGGTCATGCACCAACTTCCCTTCCAGCAGATGTTGCGCATAGTCGCTCAATTATTGGCCCCGGTTCTGGACGTCTACGTGATTTTTCTTACATCGCTCCAGAGATTCCCGAATTCATTGCTGAGAAATGTGTGGGATGTATGGATTGTGTGACGATGTGCCCAGATACGGCTATCCTCGGCAAAGTTGTCTCCGAGGAGACCCTTCAAAATGGATTAGAGACCCTTTCCTCTGAAGACGCAGCCAATATGGAGGTGTTGTGGCCTAAAGTACGGAAATATTGGGACAGCCGGGAAAAGAAAGGTGAGGAACCGGGGCGATTTGGTATTTTCATTGACCCATCGAAATGTAAGGGCTGTGCCGAGTGTGTCGATGTTTGTGGTTCCAAAGATGCTTTGAAGATGATATCTAAGGAAAAGATGGGACTGGATGAACATCGCCGCCTTTGGGATTTCTATACAAGTCTAGGTGACACCGACCCAAAATTCGTGAATCATCGCTCCGTCATGGACATAATGTTGCTCGATAAGAGTCTCCTGTATGTAGGTGGAGCAGGTTCCTGTGCAGGTTGTGGTGAAGCTACTGCATTGCGTATGGTAGCTGCCATACTCGGTTATGATCACGGCGCAGAGAATGTAGGAATTGTCAACTCTACTGGTTGTTCGACCGTTTATGGGAGTACGTACCCCTATAATCCTTGGAATCTACCTTGGACGAATTCATTGTTTGAGAATGGTCCGACCGATGCAATGGGTGTCAGAATTCGATGGGACCAGATTGGTTGGGAAGACAAAAAACTCTGGGTTGTTGGTGGAGATGGTGCTATGTACGACATTGGTTTTGGTGCTCTGTCTAGAATGCTCTCAAGTGGAATGGACATCAAAGTCCTAGTGTTAGATACTCAGGTATACTCCAACACAGGTGGTCAAACATCAACGGCAAGTTACATGGGCCAAGATGCGAAATTCTACAGCCATGGTACTGCTGTTGCTGGAAAACAAGAGTTCAGAAAGGAACTCGGGGCGATTGCTGCCATGCATCCTAATGTTTACGTGGCGCAGACTGTGACGAGTCTTCCGAGTCATTTCTATCGGGCAGTTCGTGAAGCAAATGCACATCAAGGCCCAGCAGTTGTTTCGGTGTACACCACGTGCCAGCCAGAGCATGGTGTGGGCGACCATGCCTCCTATCAACAATCAAATCTAGCTCTTCGAACACGTGCGTGGCCGATTTTTGTTTATGACCCTAACAAAGGACCACGTTTCCAAGATCGCTGGGATCTCAAAGGAAATCCGAGTCCAAACAAGGATTGGCACACTATGAAAGATGAGGATGGCGAGCGGCGTGAAATGAAATTCCGTGATTTCGCCGCAAGTGAAGGGCGTTTTCGAAAGCAGTTTGACAAAGAGGGGGCCCCGTCAGAGATACTTTTGCGCGCTGAACAGGATCGCTTGGCATTCTGGAATCGACTTCAGGATATGGCAGGTATTGAGCGCACCATCCCTGAAGAAGGCGAGTGAGCATTTTCTGCCTTAATCCTAGTTGAAGAAGTCCGTAAGCCGAGTTTGACCACTGCTCAAAACCTTCTTTCCTGCATTCTTGATTGCGTCAGCGACGCGCCGTTCACTGAATCCTCTCTGTTCAATTAGGAACTGCCTCAATCCGTTCTCATCAATGGGGGTGACAGAAGGAATAGGGTCATCTGAAGTAGGATGTTCAAGGAAGATTGAGCGAATATCATCAAGATTTGCGATAGGGCCATGCTCCTTTTCATTGAGAATCGCCTCGACGGTACCTAACCGTTTGATCAGTGCAAGTCCTCTTTTTGGACCGATACCCTTCACACCTGGATGGAAGTCCGTTCCAATCATGATTGCAAGATCAACCATCTGCTCATAACTCAGATCATTGTGCTCAAGCACCGCATCAAGTCGGATTCGTTCTGCAACCACGACTTTCCCTCTCCTTCGCGAACCTGCAGACATCAGATTCCGAATAAGTACCGGGGTGCCGTAAAGCAGAGCATCCCAATCTTGAGTGGCAACAGCATCTGCTTCACCACGTCTGACTCGTACCGCTGCTTCTCCCTCCCCCTCTGCAGCGGCGCGTATGACAGGTACGCCAAGAAATTCAAGCATTGAGATTGCTTCTTCGACCATATCTCTCGTTAGGTGAATGGCTTGCTG
>CAZMJD010000234.1:0-2649 GCA_964566385.1 uncultured Candidatus Poseidoniales archaeon
AGAGCACCGAGGCGATCACCATCGCCAAAGAGAAGCAATTGGACCTGAAGAGCATCTGAATTGAGAGAGGAGCATGCTTCCACAAGTGAATCGACATCTCTCAACGCATCAAGGCGACCGTGATAGACGAGTCTGAGGGGTTTTGCGATGGCTTGTTCACGTTCACTGAATCGTTCGATGTCAACACCAGCAGGCATGATCACAACTTGTTCAGGCATTCTGAACCTCTTCGCAAGGTGATCGCGCAGGTGGACACTCTTGATGGCCGCGCCCTTCGCATTGATAGCGGCGTTCCATGCACGCTTGTAGTGCTGTTTCTGCAGTTTGCCCCGGAGACCTCTTGGGATAGGTGGTGAGCGGTCAAGAATCACCCACGGTATCTTTCGGTCCTCGAGGAATCTTGAGGCTGAATGGGCAAGATGCCATTCAACGATGGCTACATCTGGGGATGTTGTGTTCAGAATATTGATCATCGCACTTCGAATTGAATGCTCGAGACCGAATGTGAAGGAAGTGAATCTCGTTCGTACATCCAAGCCGATGTATTCCAATTCGTCATTGAATGGTGCCTCTGGTGAAGTGGGGCCTGCGAACGTGATTGAATGTCCCTTACGACAAAGAGCAAGACCTGCGCCGGTCTGAGTGGATTGGCACATATCCATCCCGAATCGACGTGGAGTCAGCCACAGCAGCCTCACATCCCTTGCTTCATTATGTGATGTATCATTCTATTGTGAATTCAACCGAAGGAACGATGTGTCGGAACTCTGAGAATATGATGTGGATAGACCATTCGGACTGTCGATGCTACCTCGACAAAGAACAGTGTTGAGAGGGGTTTGTATTGCTTCCTTCGTACTTCTGGTCGTATCTTATCTGATTCTCGGAGTAACTGAGACTGATCGCAATTCGATGTCATCTACAGCATATCTCTCAATACCATCACTTCAAATCCCTCTTATCACGATAGGGGTGCTCTCATTCTGTCTGCTGAGCATGGATGAGGCGATTGAAGAGAAGGACTTCATCCTCTTCTCGGCCGGAGTTGGAACCATATTGCTCATCGGACATCAATTCGGGTCGATCACCCCAGTCGGTCCGGATGGTTGGCTGTTCTTCGAGCTGTCTCAACACTTCTGGCATCTCGGGAACGAGCCGACCATCGATGGATATCTTTCACGCCCACTGACTCTGATTCCAGTATCATTGGTCTACGGGATCATAGGCCCGGCGGGAGCCATTGTCGCCGTCATCATGACCATCACACTGTCCTCGTTATGGGTGGCATCATTCGCCACCGCGCTGCGTGAACACGCCGCAGATAGTGCTGCATTCGTAGGCTACTTCATCGTTGGATTCTGCGGGCTATGCCTTGCTTGGTACAACCCTGCTCAGTTCTCGGCACAACTGCTCGGGCTCGTGCTCGCCCACTACTTACTCCATCAACATAGAGAACGTGATTCGCGCGTGAACACTAGGGACCGGTTCCTCCTCCTTGCCATCTCGATGACGCACATCATCACTGTAATCTGGGTCTTCACGGTTCTCTTGGTGAAAGTCATCAATACACGTACACGATCACGATGGGCGATCGAATCCGCACTTCTCTGCTTAGGAATCAACCTCATCTATAGCGCGGGCCCGGCATGGCACGTTACAGGAGTCCTGATCGATATCGATTCAGGAATGAGCAGAGGATTGTTCCTATTGGGAGGTGCCGCTGCTATCACTCTCAGCCCCCTGGCTGCAGATCACTTCGGCATCAGATCATCGCAGCCCAGAGGTACGGTCGACCTGACAAGCCTGCTGCTAGGAACAATGATTGTGATGCCTCTTCTTATTGTGGGGGACGCCGATATCGGAAAATTGCGATTTGTCCCGAGAGTCATGGTATACGGAATCCTTCCTTTAGGAGTCTTGAGCTGCCGAGCAGTAGAGAAGATCAGGGTGAAGTATGTCATGAAGTTTGGAGCACGAGGTACAAACATCCTCATTGTTGGAATCATCGTTCTCACATCCATACTTCCGGCAATGGCACACTCTCTCAGAGTGGAACGTGAATTGATGTTACCACTCGACACCAGTGAATGTTGGGACCTATTGGAAGAGAGCGGAGCAGGGATGCTTGTCGGAGATCTTCCGGAAGCAGAGAATGAATTACACCACTGGATCCTCCACAGCCCACTGCTCAGACCTGTCAATCTAACATTCCGCGATAACTATCTCGCACTCGGTGACGCGACAAGCGATAGAGATGTCTTGAAGTACCCTCTCAGTGTCGTTGTCGAGACCAACGATATGCCTGATCGTTTGGAACGCGCTGGAGAAGCCAACCTCCTCGATGAGTTCACTCTCATCACTTCGAACGATGCATGCAGAATCTGGGTGCACAACGACCTGACGTCACGACCTGAGGTCGCGGGGTCATTCGTCTGAATCTGTTACGGTTGTTGTTCGATCAAGGGTGACCAAGAATGCCACGGCGACCATGACATGGAACACAGTATCCGCTCCAAGCATCTCGATGTGCCCATTCATCTCACGAAAGATGACCGCACCGGCGACCCCACCGAGCAAGCACGGGCGCAGCATCTCCATCAGGCCTGCACGATTCAGAGATTCCAGAAGCAGGGCCAAGGTGATCAGGAC
>CAZMJD010000235.1:0-2584 GCA_964566385.1 uncultured Candidatus Poseidoniales archaeon
AACCCGAGATGATGGACCCCTACACTACAGGGCTTGACCACCGTGCATTTACAAGCGATTAGAAACCTTTCCAGTCAGAAACCGGTGGCCGAGATGTTGATACTTGATTCGGAGGTGCCAGACCATGGCCGGGGCAGGTAGTGCGTCAGTCCTGAAACCATCAGCAATTCTCCTTCTCCTCTCAGGGTCGCTTCTTCTAACAGCGTTTGTTTTGACCGTAGCTCCTCGTACCGTGACTACATCAGAGGGGCATTTGGAATTGGTTGAATTGGAACTAGATTCAGGTGACCTTGTCCTCGTAGAAGTGGAATGCTCTGCAGATAGCGCAACTGTAGAATTGTCTCTGTTCGGTGAATCCTCGGAGGGGTCTGGTTCCGTTCACCGTGTCGCTCTTTCTCAAACGGATCAAGGTTTTGATGGGAGCATTGCGGCAGATGGCGAGGGCCGCCATAAAGTGACCATAGAGCTCCAAGAGTTGGAAGGTGAAGCACAAGTGAAATATTCTGTAAAAGGCCGTCTATTTTCTGTCTGGATTGTTGCTCTGTTGATAGCCGTCCCATCGGGCATATGGGGCGCTTGGTTAAAACAAAGTGAAGGCAGTGAAAAAGGGTCGAACTAATTTGGATATTTTTCACGATTCTTGGATGGACAATGAACCATCTTGATTCAATGACAGGGGTTGTTGCCTCTCTGCACCCCACCTGCTCATAGCACGATGCGCAATGCTCAGGATTTCATTATCACTTGGAGGGGTGCCAGCAGGCCCTCTGTCAAACCAATGTGCGATTGCGGCAGTCATGTGTACCATCAGTTGTTCTGCATCTCCCGAAGGATTGAGTTCGCTCAATGAGCCCCATGGTGGGGGTGCTTGCGGGATGTTGATTCCGATACCCACCACTGTGCGTGACTCAGATCCTTGCTGCCGTGCTTCAAGAAGGATACCTCCGTATTTCTTGTCAAAGATCATCAAATCATTAGGCCATTTGATCCCCAAGGTATTGTGCCATGCATTCGCCGAATCAAATGCAATCGATACAGAACCAATCCACCGCTGAACGGCGTCAGTAGCAGCAAGTGCAGAA
The DNA here is from genome assembly GCA_964566385.1 of uncultured Candidatus Poseidoniales archaeon. Lineage (GTDB taxonomy): Archaea > Thermoplasmatota > Poseidoniia > Poseidoniales > CAYMED01 > CAYMED01. Next base: position 1,083 of record CAZMJD010000235.1, read on the forward strand.
CGCAATTGAATGAGGTGGGGGGTTTCGATGACTTGTCCGATAGTTGGGAGGACCCACGATGACGTTAGGTCTCCGGTTCGAGAATCCCACCTCCGACCTTTACGTCCCTTGCCAGATGTCTGGCATCTTGTCACCACCCTATCGCCTGGTTCGAGTCCAATAGTTTCGAGGGCAACCTGATTGGTCGACCCCACTTCTTCAAGAGCGAGAGTGCCAGATTCTGGCCATGGCCGCCAGAGGCAAAGTGCGAGAAGATGTTCGCCTCCATGGCGGGTCCTGGCGAGCGGCCTCATAGCCCATCCATCGTCTGCATAAACACGCGATATTTGCTTGCATGTATCTCCATCCGATAGGATCAGCACTAGGAAGCCATTCTCACTCAATCCTTGCCTGCTCAGAATATTCGACGAAAGGTGCTGGTGGTCGGCGACAGACGCGGTCAGGGAAACCTCGTCACACCACTGGAGTGTCTGGGTTCCCGGACTTATAGGATCAAGATAGGGGGCATTCCAGACGATGACGTCGTAAGAGGGAACAAAATCCAGAGTTTTGACATCTTGTTCATGGACGATTATTTGTTCACTAAGGCCGTGGGATTCTGCAACGCCCCGCGTTACTGCTACTGCCTCGGGATGGATATCTATGGCGGTGACATGATGCCCTTCCAATGCTAGTGCCATTGTCACTGCACCACTCCCAGAACCTATCTCTAGAATATTGCAAGAATTCCTGTTCCTGAGTTCATCTTCAAGCACATTGGATAGGAACCGTGTATCTTCCCGGGGAGGGTAGACGGTCCGCGGAATATTCCACGATCTCAGCACTCCGTCCCAAGTCTTGAAGTCGACTTGGATGGAACTCACGCTGTTACTCGACACAGGTAGTTATATTAACAGTCCGCAGGTCGGCTCAATGCCCAAGGGGTCATAGGGCCCGTAGCTTAGATAGGTAGAGCATCCGGCTTTTAACCGGACGGTCGCGGGTTCGAATCCCGTCGGGCTCACCTTCCAAGCCGCGGACTCGCCTGCGGGCAGGGGGGCTAGGGCTGGCGGTAAAAAGTGCGACGAAAAGACGACTCATCCAACTCGGAGTTCCAGCAGATGATGCACATCTCTTGGCGGACGGCCGTAATATGGACGCCATCCGTGCAATGTCCTTGGACGATGTTGCTGCATGCTTCAAGGCGAAAAAAGACTCCAAGCGCGTCGCTACGGTCATGGACGTTATCCGGGCACTTGGCGTAGGTCGGCGGAAGCGAGCTGCACCTGAACGGATATCTGCTTTAGCCGAAGGCGACCAGGGAGCTGTGATTCGATTCAATGCCCTGAACCATCACCTCGTCCCTCATCACGAGCTTGTTCCTGTCGATGAAGAAGCCACTGCCCTCGAACCATGGGACCTCATCGAGAATGAAGGGGGCCCCGATGAGAAAATCCGGCGCGAATTATTGCCCAAGATCCTCATCACCGACCCCATAGTACAGGTCATCAACGAACTTGAGG
>CAZMJD010000236.1:0-2579 GCA_964566385.1 uncultured Candidatus Poseidoniales archaeon
ATCCATCGAATTCAGCTTATCATTGCAGACAGTGGGGGTCATCGAATGAATACCGGGACACTCATGCAACGATCCTCCGAGGCAGTATCTGCTGCTATCTCAACGATTCTTCTCTTTGCAGGAGTACTCAGCATCATCTCGGGCATGATGTGGGCAATGGTTCCCCTTATCGCTGAACTCCACGGTGCTGTTGACCATGAATCCATGACCATACAGATGAGGGATGTACGCGACCAAGTCGTTTCCCTGAGCGAGAGAGGCACCCCAGGGGATTTGTACACCGCTGATCTCAACACACTTGATGGTTCACTGGAATGGACCAGCACCGGCATAGGCACGTGGTATTCTGTAGCCCACCTTCCAGATACTAGTCTTCGACTGCGTGACGTCACTGGATCTGCAAAGATAGATGTTCAACATCCATCCAGTTCACTGGACACCATCTGTTTCAGTGATCTTCACCTTCGTCCCGATGCCAAGCATCGCTTTTTGATACCAGCAATGGATGGCACTCTCAGGTTCTCCCCGGCACGTGACCTGTTGTCCGAAGCACCATTCCAGTGGACGCTTGAGACCCTCACTGGCCAGATAATCGAACAAGGAAACGTGGATGAGATCGCGTCAATCGTGCTTGACGGAGCACAGCCACTCTGGCTGGCCTCAAATGGGCCACTGAATGCAATGATCTGGCGTGGAGCTGGAGGGGTTGACAGCCCCTCACCCATCGATGCTGATGCATCACAACAGGGTACCCGATGGACCATCCCCGCCTCACCAGGGCAGATTAGAATCCTTGTGATCAATGATGGTTGGAGCAATACCCTCGTGTCAACTTCGACAAGCAGCCTGACCAAAGCAGGAGAGCTCGTCACACAATTCGATCTTGACCTCTCAGCAGCAGACCGGATTACGGTCGAGGTTGACCGCTCATCGCGAGTGATGATTCTGTGGGGGAACGCTCTGGATGATGACGTGACTAAGCGTGCAGGAGCGACGATTGTAAAGGGAATTCATGGCCTTTCAGTCTCGAAGAATCATGCGCTACCTCCAATTGAGGGAACCCTGATCATCGACAATCCAAATGGGTTCGCCGTGACGAGTGTTGTGGCAGGTTCAGGTTACACCCTCCCCTCAACTTCATCGATCAGAATACCTTGGTCTGGTATCGGAGATACCACGATGTATTCTACCGAACCAGTCATGGTCGAGTATCTATCGACCACTAGTGACACTGCAGTAGAGTCATGGAGACCAAGTAGTCTATCATACCTCGGAGCTCAAGATACACTCGCAAGTTCTGGAACCATCTTCAAAGCAGCCACAAGAACTGGCGGATCTGATCCAACCGCGCCCACGGGAGATGCCACCACCCAATACCTAACCCTCGCAGGGCAAGAGGCGACGCTCACTCCAAGTGTGACACTCAACGCTAGTGTACCGACGCTGTCGGCAGAACCTGATGAATTCGGAACCGGGCATACCGTAACATCAACGGGACAGGGTCTACGGAGTCTGATTCAAGTTGGAGAAGACGGGACATTATCACTCCATCCATGGGGTCTTGACAGGTGCATCCGTGTCGCTGAGCGCTCAAGTGGGTGGCTCAGAATCACACTTCCATGGACTTCATCATTCGACGTCACGACGAATGCACTGGCCTTGACAGATTCACCTCATCTGCCCACCGGCATCTCGGCAGTCGTGTATTCAACGGTCGATGACCAGATGCAAGCGACAACATCAGCTTGGATTATTCCTCTTCCAGCATTGGAATACAGATTCCCTTCCTCGAACAGAGAACATACGATTCGCTCTGTCGGTGGAGTGTTATCGACAGATCATCCAGAATATGATATCAGAGCAATGGAGTCACCTGCAACTCGTTCGGGGCCAGGTCCGAGGTTATCGATCGCAGTGCCCGTGGTACATCCAAGTGCAGATTCCGAAAAAGGAGCAGGATTGTTCAACACAGTGCTCACACTTGATCAACGTGTAGTCCTAGTTCGAGAGACCGTTCACGAGGTCAGAAGAGGATGGTTTGGGCAAGATGCTAGGGCAATCGTCACCAACGAAGTGACCTCATTGACATCATCAGAGGACTGGTTGGTCATGCCCGGCTCGACCGAATTCCTGAACGACTATTCTGGATGGGTCCCTGACCCATCTACACCCTACGCTACCGAGACCGTCTACCATGTGCAGGGTCGAGCCATCATCTTCGGCCTTCAGACCACAATGATCACGATCACTATGGAGGATCAACGATGAAAGTCTCAGAAATGTCGCAGAGGTCCAAAGGGACTGTCGAAATAGGCTACATTTTCACCTTCTTGTTGGGAGTTGTCATGCTCACTTCCTTTTCCCTATGGGCATGGGACATTGAAACTGCAACAAGGGAGCGCTGGTCGCGAGAAGCACTGAATCACGACATCGATGAGCTCGCATCAGCCATCGAGCGAGCTGAACAGGTGGCTAGTGTTCACCCAGATGCTCGCTTCGCTGAGCCAGTGGACCTCCTACTTCACGATGCTAGCGGGCTGGGCCTGCGCGTTGTGCTCAATGAGGACACGGTGCGCATT
>CAZMJD010000237.1:0-2544 GCA_964566385.1 uncultured Candidatus Poseidoniales archaeon
GGGGCTGATTACGCTACGTGGACAGGCTATCCTCGCCTCGGTCCTCCTCGCCATTTCAGGCGTGATCGGGCTGTGGCTGATGCTCTTTGCCGAGCGTCCAGGAGTCATCTGGTATGGATTAGCCGGGGCTCTTGGAGGATTCTTCTACACCGCCCCACCACTACGCCTCTCAGCACGTCATGGCATGGGTGAGCTGACCATCGGTTTGTTGTTCGGGCCACTCATGACGATGGGCACAGTGTACGCATACACAGGTGTTCATTCATGGTCAGCCCTCGCACTTGGCATCCCTCTTGGATTGATCACCACAGGAATACTGTACATCAATGAGTTTCCAGACGCTCCCTCGGATCTGGCCACCGGAAAGATCCACCTGGTTGCAATGCTTGGTGTCGAGCGGGCACGTTACGGATATGCCGTCATCATGGTGCTGGCCTACGCCTCGATCATCGGGCTTGGGGCTGCAAGTGTCCTGCCGATGTATGCCCTGATCGGGCTTGTCTGTGCACCATGGGCCTTCCATCTCGCACAGCGGCTCATCAATGAATACGATCAGCGGTCTCTGATCTCAGCCAACGAACAGACGATCTACATGCACATGGTTGACTGCATCCTGCTCATCGCCGGTGTTGCCATCGCCTGAAACATGTATCGTGCAGTTGAAGAACCACCATCCCTAACCCCCACAGGGGAACACGATGGTAGAGGCGGGCGAGTTGGTAGGCGTCCTACTCGCTCTAGGTCTTGGATTTCTTGTGGCTTGGCTGATTCGCAGGCCTCAGGAACACCATGTTCCTGAATTTGAGGGGATTTTCAGCAGATTATCTGCAGAGGCCCTTGCCGCGAACAATGAACAATTTCTAGCACTCGCTGAACAAGCTCTGAAAGTTCAGCAGGCAGAAGGGAATAAGGATCTAGAAGTCAGAAAGACCGAGATAGAAGGACTGCTCAAGCCGCTATCCGACCAGATCAAAGCCTTGGAATCAGAGAACAAGGCCATGGAGAAAGCTCGGGGAGAAGCCTATGGGGATCTCAAACAGCATGTTCAGCAGATGATCAGCAGAGCCGACCATCTTGGACGAGAGACCAACAGTCTGACCACGGCACTCACCAAGAGTGCAAATGTGCGAGGAAACTGGGGAGAGGTGAGCTTAGGGAACATATTCGAGATGTCTGGATTGAGGGCAGGAATCGATTACGTTGAACAGAAAGGACAGGAAGATCGCAAGATTCCAGACTTCGTTGTGAATATTCCAGGTGGTGGGAAGATACCCATCGATGCCAAAGCAACCGGGAAGAGGTTTCTTGAATCAATCGAGGAAGCTGATGAAGAGACCAGAATCGCACTCTTACAGGAGCATGCCAAGGCTCTCAGAGGTCGCGTCAAGGAACTCAAATCGAAAGGGTATCGAGAGTCTGTCGCAGGAGATGTTGAAGCCGTTGTCATGTTCGTTCCATCCGAAGCACTCCTAGCTGTCACCTTTGATTTTGAGAGAGACCTACATGAATTCGCTATGAAGGAAGACATCCTCGTAGCTTCACCGGTCTCTCTGCTGGCACTGCTCAGAACCATTGCATTCCAATGGCGACAGGTCGAACAGGCTGAGAACACAAGAATCGCCATAGATATCTGCAGAGAGTTGTACAAACGCTTCGCAGTGTGGTCTGAGCACTATGAGAAGGTTGGACGGAATCTGAAAAGTGCTGTTGAAACGTACAACAGTTCAGTGGGTTCGTTCCAACAGAAGATCAATCCACAGGTCAGAAAACTGCACGAACTACGTCTGGAAGAGGGTCTTGACAAAAAAATCCTGCAACCAGGAGTCGTCGAGGTCGAACTTCGATCTCTGCCCGACCCTGAAGCCATCGATGCTTGAGAATCACTCCTCTTCTGCTCCAACTCGGTGGAACCGCTTGAGAGCTTGAGCAGGCGTGAGCAGAACACCGAACCATCCCGGTCGTTTCACATCCCCTTCCTCATTGACGAATGAACGAATCAGCATCGAGAGCAGGTCGATCACGACCACGACCACAAACACGACAATCAGTAGGGCGAAGACCTTCTGATACTGCAGCATCTTGAGGTACGTGTTGATGTAATACCCAATACCACCTGCACCAACGATTCCAATGACAGTCCCATGACGTACGTTGTACTCGAACATGAACATCAGCTGGCTGAGTAAATGATTGCTGTTCTCAGGGATGACGATCCCTAATACGATCTCATGGCGGTGAAGGCCCATGGCACGTCCAGCTTCCAAAGGCCCACTTGCCATCCCTTCGATTGCTTCGTACTGCAGCTTCCCAAGATACCCAACAGTGTAGAATGTCATGGCGAACACACCAGAGAGTGGTCCGAATCCAATGATGATCACGAAGAAGATGGCCCAGATGATGCTCGGCAGACTCCTGGCCGCAGCCAGAATGATGCGAACTGGAACCGAGACCCAAATTGGAACTAGATTCCTCGCCGCCAAGACCGATAGAAGAAGGGCGATGATGAAGCCAGGCACCGCGTAGTGCACCACGTCCGGTAGTATC
>CAZMJD010000238.1:0-2525 GCA_964566385.1 uncultured Candidatus Poseidoniales archaeon
ATGATCATGATGACGATGGTTGCCGGGACAGAGATGAGGATGAGGATGATGACAACGATGGAGTCATGGATCGAGAGGATGACTGCCCGCTCGGCGCGGTCGGCTGGATCTCAAGTGGGGCTACCGATCACGATGGAGATGGATGCCGGGATGTGGATGAGGATCGTGACGACGATGATGATGGTATAGCGGATGAGAACGATCGCTGCGCCCTCGGTGCTGCTGATTGGCATTCAGGAGCGATGACGGATCGCGATGGGGATGGGTGTCGCGACGGTGATGGGAATGATGAGGACCAGGATCGCGATGGTGATGGCATCGACGACGACGTGGATGGATGCCCGCTGGGCCACGCCACATGGATCTCAACCCCCTCACTCGATGCCGATGGCGATGGATGCCACGATGTGCTCGAGGATGCGGACGATGACAACGACGGAATCCCCGATACCCAGGACATCTGCCCCTTCGGAGATGGTGGTTGTCTGCCCTCAGGTGGTGGAGGTAATGTCACGATAGTTCAGCAGACTTCACAGGGGAACGATTCGACCACGGTCTTCCATCACTACCACTACAACTGGACGAACTCATCATCTGAGACATTCATCAACAACACCACCGAGGTCAATGCCACGAGTGACAATACCAGTGCAATAGGAGATGAGAATTCATCAGCGGACCGTGATGCTGCCACCCTCACATCTGTCAAGGGCACTGGACTGGACCAGATGACACTCATGTGGGTCGTCATCATTGTCGTACTCTGCCTGATGGTAATCGTGATGTCGGTTGGACGCAGCAGGTCACCACGGGAGAGAGATGAGGTGCAACAGATGGGAGATCTGATGGAGAGAATCGATGTCGTAGGGCAGGCTAACCCGATGCAGCAAGGGATGATGGGCATGCAGAGCGACCCCTATCTGAATCAAGGACCAAGTCCTTCGCTGAGTGGAGTGTTAGGAAATGACGGTTTTGAATGGCTGGAGCACCCACAAGGCTCGGGCAACCACTACCATCGAGCAAACCCCGGTGAGCCGTGGCAGCGCTGGGGCTGAGAAAGGCTTGATTGACGCTGAAGCGGGGAGGGAAAACTAATGGAAGACCCACTGGGCAAGGTCGCGGCCACGTTTGATGAGCGCCACGTTACAGCTGCCAGTGGTTGGAGCCTGCACACATTCAATTGGTCCCCGACAGACACAGAAGCAGCTCAGCGCAGACCAGTGATCGTTGTTGCAGGTTGGACATCAGTGGTCGAGGGGTGGAAACCATTGCTAGTGAAGTGGGTGGAGCAACGTCCGGTTCACTACATCGAGACTCGGGAGAAGAATCTGACAACGCTACCTACTGGACATCGACAACGAGTCATGGACTTTGAGATGGAGAAACATTGCCTTGACCTTGCAGCCGTTGTACACAACCTTGGCCTTGATGCCAGCCAATGTGACTGGTTCGCATCCTCACTCGGGTCGACCGTCCTTCTGCATGGATTCAAAGAAGGGATTCTGCAGGGCAGGTCCGCCTTCCTCATCGCTCCGAATGGTGAATTCAATTTTCCGATCTGGGCAGTCCCATTCACGTGGCTTCCTTGGTGGTTCTACTGGCCGGGTATTCGACTCCTTGTGATACCATATCTCAAGTTGCGAGTGAAAGAAACAGAACAGTATACACGCTACCGGCGCTCGATCATGAGAGCCGATCTCAAGAAATTGAAGCTCTCGACAAAGGCAAATCGAGGATATGCAATCTGGGAGAGGCTGGAGGAAGTGACGATTCCTTGCGCCATATGTATCGCATCTTCGGATACATTGCACAGTTCCGGCGAGGCAGAACGCATAGCAAAGACCCTGCCTCATGGAGAGATTATCGAGGTACCGAGCAACCAGTTCGCCCATGAGGCAGACGTGATCCAGGTGATTGAATCATGGCAGAGCGCTGTCCAAGATTGAGTTACAGATTGATGTGAATAGGCCTGTCAATGACCACTTGATTATGTAGTGCCTGAGATGTACTTCATTGATTGCCATGCAAATGTCCCCATTTGAGTTCATCACCGTCTTCGTTTCGTTGATTGTTGGTTTAGCTCTCGCACACATTCTGAGAGCTGTATCTGACCTGTACGAGATTCGTGAAAGAGTCAAGACATACTGGCTCAACTCACTGTGGGTCGTCACAGTGATCATGTGGTCTATTTTCACGTGGTGGGGACTCTGGATGCTTTCCATCGATTTGACTGAGTGGACTTATGCACAATACTGGATTCTTGTGATCAATACCTCTTCCATCTATTTCTTCACCACACTAGTTCTACCCAAAGCAACTGACGAAGGAAATATCGACTTAGAAGAGCACTATTATCTGGTACACAAGGCATTCTTCTCAGTCGTTGCATTCTCTCTGTTCAGTTCTGCTGTTGTGAATTATTCACTCTTCGGACAGCCCTTAATCGGTCCAATGACAATCATGCCTTGTATCGTAGGATGTGCAGCAGTAGGAGGAGCACTGTCGGAGTCCAAGCGGTATCACAA
>CAZMJD010000239.1:0-2522 GCA_964566385.1 uncultured Candidatus Poseidoniales archaeon
AAGTATCTATTTTCAAACTGAGTCTTGCTACTCCTCTGTCGCTTGTTTGCAGATTGCTTGTGTGTTCAGAGATGAAGCAACATGAACCAGGATCCACGAAGAAGAGACGTACATCTGCTCCTGAAGTGGAGTTTCCGTATTGATAGTCAACCTCAGCTCTATGGTGGTTATGGCATCCTCCATCTTCTTCAGCAGGATATATTCCTAACCGGAAATCTTTCTTGGAGGAGACTGTGGATATATCGACGGTAAAACGTACTTCCACATCTGTGAAATCTTCTCCTTCTACAGGCCATCCGATGATTAAGGGTAGATTGCCATAGATTGTACCATTATCCAGATGTCGAGTTCCTTCAGCTTTGAAAATGGGTCTGACACCATCTACTGCGTCAGCATTGAGAGTGATATCTTCCCATGGTGTTGGATTAGACATGGGTACGAATGCGAGCCCGAACATCAGAATGCTCAAAGCGATTGAGAGAATGACGTTCGTGCGTGCGTCCCGTCTCTTCTTTTTGAGCCGATCTCGTTCGATCACGATGTCACGTTGGACTTCTTCGTTCGCTTCAGAATCCAATAGGTGGAGGGGGATGTCCACCTGTTCCATGACGATAGGACAAGTGCCCCGGTCTTGAAGGAATCGAAAAAAAAGAGGGCCGCCGGACTACCCGGCGGCCCTCGGTAAGCGCCCAACTGTTTAGTTAGGCGGTGATTTGATCTCTGACGAGTTCAGACAGCTCAGTTAGGGCTGATAGTGACTTCCCTTGCGCCTCCACCAACGACAGTTACCTTGCCGTCAGGTGAGGTCGCAACGACCTTCACTGATACTTCACAGTTCAGATCATGGTCATCGCATCCGCCGACATTCTGGCCGTTCTCTCGGATCCATACTGTCTCCTCGGGTGTCCAGGACCCGTCTGCGGAGGTCTTCTCCTCGATGATGCACTTGGAGTCGGGAGCGGGCGCTGGCTCCTTTGCCGTTCCGTCTGCCTCGACATTCGAATCCGCTTCCTTCTCTGCACACTCAAGTTCGTTCTGTTGCGCATCAATCAAGATGACCTTCATATCACTCCAGAGCGCACCACCATCGGGGCTTGCTCCATTGACCCAAGTCAATCCAACCAGTGCGTCATCTAACCTGTCAGTCAGTTGGTGTGATTTGACGTCCGCTACGTTGTAGTTCAACAGACTAAAGTCTGCATCTTGGTCCGCCAGTCCTGACGCCCACACGTAGAGAACACCTGCCAAAACCACAGTGATTGCAACCATGAGAATGGTAGCGATCACGGGGCTGACTGCCTCGTCGTTCATTTCGTTCGTTTGTTCCATTTCTATGTCTCCTGCTCCGTTGGAGCATAACTACGACATCGTAGCGCGTATATAAACTACACCGTAGGTGCTCATTCACCCTCAATTCTAACCGCTTACCTGCACAACACACATCTCGAATGTCAAGTGGAAATGATATTTCATGGTACAAATAAATCGTACCACTTATGTTTCATCAAAAAGTAGGGTGAACAGGGTGAGAGCCCGTGGAGGGGATGGGATGCACTCAACGAGGACAGCGCCACCCTGTTCGGTGTGCCAATGGCTATGGTGTTATATGTAGTGTTCGGGTATGTTGAGACTCACTCGACTGTAAGGATTTCAGGTCCACCTTCATGAACGAAAATAGTGTGTTCAAACTGTCCGACATTCCCCCGATCAGCACAGGAAAGAGCCGGATATGTCTCAAGGAATCGTATTGATATCAATTTCTTGACCAGAGCATTCCATTTCGACTGCAGACTAGCTTCTTCTTCCTGGGGGAAGGTCTTTCGCAACAATTCATATCCCCAACGTTGAGCAAAAGGAAGTGTACCATATCTTTCTTCCATGTAACGTGCAAGGGTCGCTCCGAGAGGTTTCAATGCTTTCTTGGAAAGAGCACGTCGTACATTGACTTGACCAGTTACACGAAAGATATTGGATGAAGATGGAGGCGAGATATTCTCGATCAAACCTTGCTCTCCAGTCGTGTTGAATGGTTCGATGGCGAAGAAGCCCTCAGATGGTACAACGCCCTTGAATCCATCATGCCCCTTTCCACAGGCGAAGGAAGGTACACTGACACCCGCGTGAAGGTTATTTGGTTTCAGCTGATGTCCACAAAGATTCCTGATAGGTTGGAATCCAGCGTCGGTTGCGACTTGGTCGGCTGCGGCTCCGACTTCATGCCATGGAGTCCCTGGCATCATTGCTTCCACAGATGCGTCACGTGCTTCCTCGGAAATTCGAATCTGCTCTGTGTGGTTCTTTGAACCTCCTACCTCGAGGGTCAAGGCATTATCTCCAATACATCCACTGATCTGTACCCCTACGTCCAGCTTGACGAGGTCCCCCTTCTCAAACACCATCTCTTTCTCCCATGTTTTAGGAGGCCGGTTGGCATGATCTGTGGTATAATGAGCTGCCATGTGATCGACAGCAATGGTGGCGGGAAACGCTGGTTTCCCTCCTTTACGGCGGATGAATGCCTC
>CAZMJD010000240.1:0-2514 GCA_964566385.1 uncultured Candidatus Poseidoniales archaeon
TGGATCTCCTGAAGATGTTAGACTGGCCAGTTCATTGACTGCATTGACAAGACTCTGATAGGCGAATGCCTCTTCTAAGACGAGGTTGCCATTACCGTCAATCCTCATTTGATGACGTTCGCCGAATCCATCCAATTCAGTCGTAGCATCTTGCAGTAACGGCCACAACCCGTCGTATGCACCATCAGCCACACCCGAACGACTAGTTCCAACAGTGTTTGGAATCGTGTCAACGCGACCGTCGATATACCGCAACTCGCTGAGCACCGACTGTGCGGTTGTGGCCCCTTCATTCTCAATGAACAGGTAGACGGTTCGCCACGACCCAGCTTCAAGGTCTGCACGAACTGCAGCCCTTGCTTGCATGACGTCAAGATCCTCATCGAGGAACGCTGAGAGGTCGAATGTGGTCTCAAGCTGAGTGCTCGCTATGACCGAGCCAGCTGTGAGGATGGCAACGAGTACGATGACAACCCCACGTTGATTGACGAGTGCACCTGCACCATGGTGCTCAAACATCTCGGACTGTTTGCTTGCTTGTCGTGCACTGGGTGTTCCGTACTTTGACTCATGTAGGTAGTGGAACGAGGCCAGAACGATGGTCGAAGAGGCGAAGGCAAGGATCACACCCAGTGCTGCTGCCAACCCGAACCAACGCAGAGCTGGAAGTGGTGAAACGACACTTGAGGCTAGAGCTGCGACAGTGGTGATTGCCGCCAAGCCAAGGGGGATACTCAATTCTTCGATAGCGTTCCGCCAACGACCAGGTCCCTCCTTGGTCCTATGATCGGCTGCACGTTGCAGATGTATCGAGAAATCGATTCCAAGTCCGAGTACAAGAGGTGCTACTGCTATCTCAAGAACTGTGAGTGGGGCGTTGATCAGCGAAAGAATGCCGTACACCATGATGATCGATGTCGAGAGAAGTATGAAGGGATAGACGACATATCGCATCCGACGAAATGCGATAGCTAGTGCAATGATGATTGCACCTGAGGCGACAAGAGCGAGTCTGAACAGATCTCCACGAGTGGCTTCATCGACGTCGTGCGTGAGTAGGTCGTATGAGACAGACTGTATGGCCAATCCCTCTTTCTCTCCCAATTGGCTGACAATATCACGGATCGTATCATGATCATGCCCTACATTCGATGAGTTCATGACTTCGATGAACCAAACCTGAACTGTGGAAATTGGTGATGCATCACTTGTTCCTGTACCAGATAAGGCGTCGCACAGTGGTTGATAATCCGGAGAGCCAAGCATGGATGCACCGACATATGCCGCATCTGCTAGAGCACCTTGACCAAGTCCATTGAGACTACAGGTTGCCGTTGGATCGACGGCCAGTGCGAAGGATCTCCAGTTCTGGAATTCAGTGATCGAACGGTTGCCTTCGGCCTTCGCCATGTTCTCTAGAATAGAGGCCAAGGTAGTGATCTGAATCTCGAGACCTGCTTCGGATGTCGAGTTCGTGATCATTTGTGATAGCTCAAGATGTCTCTTCACAGCATTCCATTCAAGGAGATTCTCACCATCAGTTCCTTGAATATGCAGGAACAGAGGTTGTCCCTGTTCACCATACAATTCGAACATTCGCTGCTGGGCTTCGGCTTCGGAACTATCTGGGCGGAAGTGATCGAGGTCCGATGAGAATTCCAATTCATGCGTGGCGAGTCTGTAGGTCGAAGCAAGCAGCAGCATGGCCCAGATGGTTGTGGCAAGGATGGCAAGACGACGTGTGCTGGTGTATCTCGTAGGACCACCGTCGTTGTCTGACTCCACGGCATGTCGAGTGAGGTCCATGTCATAAGCCCGGGGGGTCGAGGGCCATGAGCGAGAAGGTTAATTGCACCCTCCGAGTCGGCGGGAATCATGGCTGCTATCAAAGTCCTGCTGCGTGAGGGTAATGAACTCAGACTCAGGATGCCCGGTGAGAACCATACATCGCTGCAACAGTTCCTGAGCCGACTCGATGCCATGGATGAGGTCGAGTACGCGAATTTCTTCCTTGGTCACCCTGAATTGGATGCTGCTGAATTGTACCTCCGAACCAAGGATGGTCATGACCCAGCAGCCGTTCTCGTGGGGCTTTGTGGGGAACTAAGTCAAGCGTACAGCGACCTCGCTGATTCTCTTGAGAACTGACGTGATCCTCCATGAATGAGGAGGATCATATCCACTGCATTGGTCTTTGGAGACATGCTTCCTCGGCACCTTCCATCGGAGGAATCCTTCGGTCGAGAACAGAGGATTTCCGTGTTGATGAAATCTCAAAACATCCCTCTCTTGACCCTCGTGGGCGGTTCACACTGATTCGTGCGACCCTGAAAAATTGGGAGACTCATCGCTTCATCACAAAACTCGCCCAAGCTGTGGGGATCTCCAAACAACGTATCTGGTTCGCAGGTACTAAGGACAAACGAGCAGTCACAAGTCAGTTGTTCACGGTAGATGCTCCTGTGAGGGTGGTGGAACTTGTGGGTCTGAATGACGTTGACATTGAGATCATTG
>CAZMJD010000241.1:0-2514 GCA_964566385.1 uncultured Candidatus Poseidoniales archaeon
TCTGCAAGAGTGCGAAACTCAAGATGAACAAGGTCAAGGGCAAGGCCATCGGGACAAAGGGTGCAATGAACCGGTCATATATCGGGGCGTAGAAGCGATAGGGGCCGTGTCGATGCACTCGCTTGCCCTTTCCCATGGGCTGCAGTGAAGGGTGGCGCTCAACAAAGATTGTGTGAATTCGCCACTTCAGGAAGGACTGGAATGCATCGATGTGCACGTTCTTCATGCAGGGCTGATGCCAAATGTGAGCAGCACCTCCCACCAAGTGGATGGCAGGTGGTGAACAGGTTCCTGATGTGCCGTTGCTGGCAGGCAGCGGCGGACTGTTGCCCGATGAGATCACCCTCAGCCATGCCGGTCGCCAAGCTGTGCTGCTGACGCGTGACAGGGACACGGCTGAATTCGAGGCGCTCGCAGCCACGCTCGGCATCGAAGTGGTCGATGTGTTGGGTCAGTCTGGATCTCCGGACCCGCGTACGTACATGGGACGAGGCCGCCTTGAGAGTGTTAGAGATGAACTCACATCTAGTCACGCAGAACATCTCTTGGGTAATGTGGATCTTGTGCTGGTGCACGCCACCCTACAGCCTCGGCAGTTGGTGAACATCCATGATATGCTGGCAGTCGAGGTGTGGGACCGAGTACGATTACTGCTCGAACTTTTCACGAAGCACGCTGGCAGTGTCGAAGCTCGCACGCAGGTGCGCATCGCTCGCTTGGCAGCCGATAGGCTCATTCTACGCGAACTGGTACGGCGAGCGACCACTGGGGAGCGACTTGGCTATGGTGCCGGAGGGCGCCATGGGTGGCGCGGGGTTCTGGAGACAGTCAACCGCGAGATCGCATCGTTGCATCGTCGTCAGCGCCGCCACACCTCCGCTCGTGAGGAGCGTCGCCGTCAGCGGGCAAGATCAGGAGCTCTCACCATTGGCCTTGCAGGTTACACGAACGCCGGCAAGTCGAGTCTGTTCGCCTCTCTCTCAGGGAAGCAAGTGATGGTCGAGGATCGACTGTTCAGCACGTTGGAGACCACGGTAGGACGGATGCAGGCGAGCCCTCGCCTGTTGCTCGTGGACACGATCGGATTCATCGAGCAACTTCCGTCCGACCTGCTCGACGCCTTCAGCGCTACTCTGATGGAGAGCCTCGAATGTGACCTGCTGCTACTGCTCGCCGATGCTTCGGATCCACCTGACGAGATTCGTCGTCGGCTGGAGACCTGCCAGCGTGAACTCGCCGAGAGGATGGACATCGATGAGAGCCCAACATATCTGGTCGTGCTGACCAAGGTGGACCTAGTCGCCGATGATGACCGTGCTCTGGCCCACAAGACAGTGCTCGATCAGGGCATGTCCGAACCTCTGCTCGTCTCTGCTGTGACCGGCGAGGGGCTCGACGAACTTCGAGAATCGATCCTCGACCGACTTCACGGTGCCCCTCGTCGGCTGCGCCTACATCCACCGACCGAGGAAGGAGACATCCCGTTGGCGGCACTGATTGCCGAGCTGTACGAACGGGGCCTGCCGGTGGAGCACCCTGAACAGGTGAGCGACGGGACTGAAGCGATGGAGTTGGAATGCTGGATGGACGCAGCGAGTCTGGGTCGGATGCAGCACGCTCATCCACGTCAGGTCGAGTCTGTATCGGACGCCGAATAGAGATGAGGAAGGCTTGCCGAGACCCACGCACATCATCGGTCATCGATTCGACATCATTGAATAGGTGCTCAGCCATCTTGTCGCATGGGCAAGAAGGGTAGTGGTCTGAAGAACGCTCCGAGCAAGACAGGTCGCCCATCAGGTAAGGGTCGTGCGAACAATCCTTCCAGATCGAAGTGAGTCATTCAGTGAATTGGGGGAGTCAGATTGCGTTTGGGAATTCCAGCGCGCATCTTCGCAATCATGCTCAAGATTCTGCCAGGAAGGATTGGGGATCGCATGTGGCGATGGTGGTATCAGCGCCTTGCCAAAGCCAGAGCATGGGGAGATTTCGGCTTCATGAATTACGGATTCATCGATGATGACCAACCGACCCTGGCCGCTGAGGATGAACCTGACCGCCTCTTCATTCAGCTCTACCACATGAACATCCGAGACATCGAATTGGAGGGAAAAGACGTCCTTGAGGTAGGTTCGGGACGAGGTGGTGGTGCGGACTGGATCGCTCGGACTTATTCTCCTGAATCACTGATTGGTCTGGATTATTCTGCAGCAGCTGCAAAGTTGTGCACGAGGATGTATGGCCGTCAGAAGAACCTGAGTTTCCTCGAAGGCAACGCCATGAAGTTACCATTCGTGTACAATGTCGAATCCAGTCATTGCTACAGTGACATGCCCAGATTCATTCGTGAAGCTCGCCGGGTATTGCGCCCTGGAGGTCACTTTGCCTGGACAGATTTCCGTAATGAGAAACAGATGCAGGCCATTCGTGAAGCATTCCAGTCAACAGGATTTGAGATCATCACTCATGCAGATGTTTCTGCAGAGGTCATCGCAGCTCTCGATCAGATCAGCG
>CAZMJD010000242.1:0-2504 GCA_964566385.1 uncultured Candidatus Poseidoniales archaeon
CTGTTCTCTGACCACTGCTGAGGCGTGCTTGTTTCATGGATGATCGTCATGCTATCGGTCGCTTGATTGACGATCCATAACTCGTCGTTGCGTTGTGGATCCGGGTGGAATTCAAGATCCCGCGGTGTCGAGAGTTTGTCACTCGTGCCAGCAATCTGTGATTCGGTGAACCCGGTGCCGAACTGATCGACAAAGGTTGCTGAGCGCCCCGAATCGCTGCGGGCTGAGATCACGTGGGTGGTGTGACTTTGCTCACTTCCGACAGCTTCGGTATGGATTCCAGCCCCCTCTGAATTAGCATCGGACCCTTCAGCACCACCGCTGCACGCAGCAGTGACCATCGAGAAGACAGATAGAGCCGTGAACAGGAAGGCTAGGAACACGGGGCATGAGCGCGACCTGCGGTTCACAGCCTGTCCCCCCTTCTTTAGCGATTTGAACATATGTTATTGATGGTCCTCTCAGGAGAGAGCCGACCAGTCCACTTCGGCCTCGACCATCTCGACCTCTTCTACGTCCATCTGAGCGAGTTGCAGTTTTCCAGACAGCTCATCGTTGACCGCGTGCCAATACGAATATGCCTCAAGCACCCAGATTCCCGACTCACGGGTCCCATTCCCTGAGTTCTTCACCCCGCCGAAGGGCAGGTGAGCCTCTGCTCCAGTCGTTGAATTGTTGATACTCGTCATCCCGACCTTCATCTCGGTCTTGTAGCGATAGGCTTCCATTCGGTCGTTGGTGTAGATGGCACTCGACAGCCCATATGGGCTGGCATTGGCAAGATGCACCGCGTGATCGAAATCCTTCGCCTTCACGATGGTCACGGCAGGACCAAAGATTTCGTTGTGGAAACAGGACATGTCCTCGGTCACTCCCGAGTAGACGTGAGGCCACATGTATACACCCGCCTCAGCGTCACCGACAAAGCCCTCTGGAGCGTTATCGGCAGTGATTCGACCTTGCCCGTACAGTTTGGTCGCACCCTGTCCATCGACTTGGCCAGCCATATTGAGAAAATCATCGGCATACTTTTCGGAGATCATTGCTCCATAGAGTACATCATCGCTCTCAAGGCTGTCACCTATCCTTGTGCTGCGAACCTTGTCCATCAGTCGCTCAACAAATTCGTCATGGATGTCCTGGTGGAGAATGAGGTTGCCAAGACTGGTACAGCGCTGACCAGCCGTCCCGAATCCAGCCCAATATGCACCTTGGACAGCATTATCCAAATCGGCACTAGGCATGACGACCAGAGGATTCTTTCCTCCGAGCTCGAGACTGCATGACACCAGATTGCGACCACATACCTCACCGATGCTCTTGCCCACTTCTGTGCTCCCTGTAAATGAGATCTTGTTGATCAGCCCCTCATCCACGGCGTCGATGATGGCTTGTCCGGTCGTGCTGCCTTTGCCATGCACGAGGTTGATTACACCGTCCGGCAGGCCTGCCTGATGCATGATGCGAACCAACGCGAAGGAGAGCAGTGGTACATCCTGTGGACTCTTCCATACGCAGGTGTTGCCACACATGATTGCAGGAATCATTTTCCAAAATGGCACGGCAGAGGGGAAATTCGAGGCGTTGATGATTCCACACACTCCCAGTGGACGCCTGTAGGTGAACAGCTCCTTGTTCGGCAACTCGCTGTTCACAGTCTGACCATACAACCTGCGCCCTTCGGACTGGAAGAATAGACAGGTGTCGATAGCTTCCTGGATCTCACCACCCGATTCCTTCACCGTCTTACCCATCTCTCGACTCTGCAGTCGCACAAGGTCGTCCTTGAGGTCCATCAACAGTCGACCGATGTGACCTATGACCTGTCCACGGACTGGAGCAGGGGTTGCAGACCAGACGGGGAATGCACTTCGAGCAGCTGCAATCGCATCGTGGACATCCTTCTTCGACGAGAGGGGAAAGACTCCGAGCAGATCATGCATCCGTGCAGGATTGCGTGATTCGAAGGTGGTCCCGTCGCTCGCTGCGGTCAATTTCCCCCCTATCACGTTCCAACCGCGTACACTGGGCTTCCCGTCATCGTTCGTCTCAGATATGATGTCGATTCCCTCGGCCAGCACATGGGTCATGTCGGGCCGACGTAGGCCCCCTAACAAGAATCCTCGGTCACTCAACATCAGGGCGTTTATAACGGACCTCAATCAGAGCCCGTCGGTAACCATGGCGGATGATGAGGCTGGATTGACCCTCAAAGTAGGCAAGGCGATTCCCAGCGATGTCGGCCACGGCAGGGCTCGAGTCCCCTTCGATAATTCCCTCGATCTTGCCCCTGGGGACATCATTGAGATTGAAGGGAGAAAGAAGACTGCCGCCATCGTTTGGCGCTCTCGACCTGATGAGCGTCATCAGGAGATGATCCGTATTGACGGTATTGTCAGGAAGAACGCCAATGTGAGTCTTGGCGACAAGGTCATCGTGCGCAAGGCAGAGGCGAAGGCCTGCCAGAAGCTTGTGATTTCACCTGTGCCCAATCGCCAAGGACA
>CAZMJD010000243.1:0-2460 GCA_964566385.1 uncultured Candidatus Poseidoniales archaeon
ATCGTTTTGCCGAACTGGGGGGTTTGCGCAGATTGAATGATTGTGGGCGAGAGTCTTTCATCGAGATAGTGGGTGAATCATTATACTCGGCAAGTCCGTGATGGAATGATGTCTGCCAGTATCGATGTTGCCCTCCATGAGGTGGGGCAGTATCATCGCAGAATCAGACAGATCCTCTTGACGATGATTGCGATGATGGTGTTAGGTGCCTTGTTCTTCACATCTGATGTGATCGCAACAATGAGTGGAATATTAGTGATATTCGTCATTTCGGTCATAGGTTTGAGATTCACGCTGAATGGATTAATCGCACTTATTCCGTGGGCCAATCGCCCACCTGATTTGAGAAGAACGCCACCTATTGACATCGTCATTCCCGCATATTTTGAAGAAATGGTGCTGGAAAAAACAGTTCTGACTGCGCTGAAGAGCGACTACCAAGGTGAGATGAATGTGATTCTGTCGATAGAAGAACGTTGTACAGATAATACCAATGAAATCGCCTATGACCTTGAGCGTCAATTCAGAAACGTCTCTGTCGTCACTAGAAATCGATCAGGCGGGGGTAAAGCAGCGAGTGCGAACGATGGAATCAGATTTGGGTCGGCACCCTACATCTGCTCGATTGACGCTGATCACCTCCTTGAACCAGATGCAATCTCCCGGGCAGTCTCCCATCTTGAGGCAGGGGCAGATTGTGTCAAAGGCCGGTGTCGGACCATTCGGTCAAAGACATCCCTGATAGGATGGCTTGCAGGTCTTGAAAGAGAGATGGTGGAACGGATGGTCATACCTTCATGGTATAGAATAGGAGGATTCGCAATCTTTGGAGGAGGGCAGGCGTTCTTCAGGCGCTCTGCACTTGAATCAGTGGGATTGTTCGACGAGACGATGTTGACCGAAGATGTAGATTGTAGCCTGAAATTTCATCTCTCGGGACGGCGTATCATCTCGGACCCAAGGATTGTAACTTGGGAAACGCAACCGTCGAAGTGGAAGGATTGGTGGAATCAACGAATCAGATGGAGCAGGGGGTGGACACAAGCTGCACTCTCACACACGGGTCCAGTGGCTGAATCTCAGGAGGTGGGAGGATGGAGGAAATTCGATATCATGATGGGAATGTATGCTACTCTTGCAGTCCCTATCTTCGTGCTCATGATTCCATTGATTCTCAAGACTGCACTTGATGCAAGTGATTGGAGATTCGATGGTGAACCTTTGGAATGGTGGTGGTTGTGGATTTCATTCATGCCTTCTGGCCTGTCAATACTCAGAATTCTCGTTGATGCTATTGATGACAGAGAATTGCCCCGTCTTCGGGAGATTATCGGCTCGATTCTCCTCTACCCATACTTGCTCGTCCATTTCTTAGTGAGTTGGTTTGCTTTCCTCGATGAAACAATCACACCTGCAGAACGAACCTACATCAAGACCGGGCGATAAAATGTCGGGGATTGAACCAAGAAGAATCGGGAGATACATCTCCGCCGGGGGCATCATTCTCCTCTTCATCATCATCATGCAAGTGAACATGGAACACATCGATGATGCTACATGGTATCGCGATGAGCTGAACGAGAAAGCACTCATCCAGCGCTGGAAAGATGATGGGTGGAAGACTCTTGTCAGGACGGATGAGTGTTCTCAAGCCACAACCCCTGATGCCTCAAAATTTACTCAGACTGGATTCTTGATCGTATCATGGTTCACCTTCGGTGCTAGTGACGGTAGCCTCGAAAGTCACCGCTCAGCAGCCATCTTCACATCCACTCTTGCGTTCGCCGCACTTGCTACACTAGCATCCCGGTGTCTGGACAACAACAAGGCTGCCATTTTGGTCCTTGGTTGCCTTTGGATGTTAAGCAGGCCTGAACTCATGAGCGCAGGAATACACCGCCCGTCGTATCACATCATGGTCCTTGGGATGGCATTGGCAGGGCATCTCCTCTTGAGTCTTGATCAGCGAGTAAAACAGGACCTTGGATTGAACAGAATATTACTAGGTGCTGTCTTTGGAGCATTGTTCATTGCTGGAATGACCAAACCCATGTCTCTCCTCCTCGCCCTCCCCCTCATCATCCATATGGCGCGTCGAGCAAGGAATCCCTTTGTTAGGAGATGGATGATCTATACACTTCTCATCATAACACATGCTGTTGTCATTCTAGTCTGGAGTTCATCGTGGATACGATACCAGATCAGTGGAGGTTCCGATTGGGGGTGGTGGGCAACGACGTCAGAGATGTTCGTGCTCCATACCATCGTCGAAGATCTAGGAATGATTGGATGTCTATTCGCTTTGTTTGGAATCCGAGCATTCCTCACCAGTAACAATGGAGTAGGACGATGGATTGCCAGTGGACCAATTGCCTATGCTGTTGGTGTCTCATTGATTATGGATGAATTGACTGGACGCCTTTTCATACCCCTCAACGCCTTCCTACCAATCCTTGCCGC
>CAZMJD010000244.1:0-2414 GCA_964566385.1 uncultured Candidatus Poseidoniales archaeon
GAGAGCGGTTGATGGATGTTACATTCTTGTCTGCGCTGTCGAAGGCCCCATGCCACAGACTGAAACGGTCGTTCGACAAGCATTGCGAGAGAAGGTCAAACCGGTCCTATTCATCAACAAGGTCGACCGCCTGATCAATGAGATGCAAGTGACACCAGAAGACATGCAAGCCAGATTCATGGAAACAATAGCGAAAGTGAATAAACTCATTCGGGAAAATGCTCCAGAGGATGTTGGCAAGGAATGGCAAGTGAATGTAGCAGATGGTACAGTCGCCTTCGGATCCGCATACCACAATTGGGGCATCACAGTACCCTTCATGCAGAGGTCTGGAATCAATTTCAATGACATCTACAATCATTGTAACGAGGAGCGGCAAAATGAATTGGCGAAGAAGGCCCCAGTTCATGAAGTTCTACTCGACATGGCAGTTACCATGTTGCCCTCCCCCATCATAGCGCAGAAATACCGCATACCACACATCTGGAGAGGCGACCTTGAAAGCGAGGTAGGACAAGCAATGGTGAACTGCGACCCAACCGGTCCGCTCTCAATGATGGTCACCAAGATCTGGATGGACCAGCATGCAGGCGAAGTTGCTGTTGGACGAGTGTTCTCCGGGGAGATACGCCAGGGCGAGAGCGTTCATGCTCTGGGAGCTGCCAAAGCTGAACGTACCCAGCAGGTCGCCATGATGGTTGGAGCCGACAGGATTTCCCTGCCATCAGTTAGTGCAGGCAACATCGCTGCCGTCACGGGTGTACGCTCTGCTGCAGCGGGAGTTACAATCGTAAGGGACCCAGAAATTACTGGGTTTGAAGCTATACGACACTACACCGATCCCGTTGTGACCGTTGCTGTCGAGCCTAAATCCCTCAAGGATCTCCCCAAATTCCTATCTGCCCTTCGTTCATTGGCCAAAGCAGATGCATCTCTCGAGGTGTCGATCAACAACGAAACCGGTGAATCTCTGCTAGCAGGCATGGGTGAACTGCACCTTGAGATTACAACATACAGAATCGAAGAGGAACAGGGTATTGCCGTCAACATCTCCTCGCCGATCGTCGTTTACCGAGAATGCGTGGCCGGTGAGAACAGAGGAAGTCCATTTGAGGGTAAGTCCCCAAATCGGCACAACAGGTTCTATGTCGAAGTCGAATCACTTCCAGAGCAATTCGTCAACGCTATTCGGAAAGGAGAGATTCCGGATGGGACCATCAAAGATGGAAAGGCGTTCGGGAGATTATGTGCCGAACACGGAATGGACAAGGATCTGATGACCAAGACCTATCTTGTGCATGGCACTTCCGTTCTCGTTAACGACACGAAGGGGATTCAATATCTTCACGAGACAAAGGAACTACTCATGGAAGCCTTTCGAGAGGTCTGCAAGAAAGGCCCCCTTGCAGAGGAACCAATGATGGGGGTCATGGTTCGACTGGTAGATGCCAAACTCCACGAAGATGCAATCCACCGAGGACCTGCCCAGGTCATCCCCGCTATGCGAAATGCAACGAAGGGAGCAATGGTGCGAGCCAAGACTGTCATCTTGGAACCGATTCAGAAGATATTTGTCACAGTTCCGAACGATTGGCTCGGTCAAGTGACACGTGAAATATCACAACGCCGAGGAGTCATTGATGATATGCCAGCCGAGGGAAGCAGCACTACAGTCATAGGTAAGATTCCCGTTGCAGAGACATTTGGCTTCTCGAATGATATTCGTGCAGCTAGCCAAGGGCGAGCCATATGGAACACCGAGAACGAGGGGTTCAAGCCAGTACCACCTGGCATGATGAATGACGTCGTTATCAGCATCCGTCAGCGTAAGGGACTCAAACTTGAGGTCCCCGGCCAATCATACTATGCAGACTGAAGCAATTACGTCTCTCGTTCAAGTTGATGATGAGTCAAAGTGGCGAGGAATTCCTTCGCTTTGCCTTCTGGCAGCACCGATAGGCATTCGATGGCGAGGTCGTGTGAATGATGTGCACGCTTGAGGGCGTGATCGATGCTCCCTAAATTAACGAGAACCTCCATGCACCTAGCAAGAGATTCTGGCTCTGTTGCATCGCCGAGGCCTAGTACACTTTGTATGATTGAATGCTGTTCAGGGTCAGCGTGTTCAAGGGCATGAATGACTACCAAGGTTTGCTTCCCCTGCATCAGGTCGCTGCCCTGCTGCTTGCCACTCTTGGTCGAATCTGCCAGAAGGTCGATCATGTCATCGACAATCTGGAAGCAAAGGCCAAGCTCACGGCCCCAGACCTTCATGGCCTCAGCAACACTCTCGGAGGCACCAGAGATCAGAGCACCTGCCCATCCTGCAATCTCAAAGATTGCCGCAGTCTTACCTTCGATCATCGAGATGTATTCGTCTTCGGAAACATCATCACATGATTCGAAATCCATGT
>CAZMJD010000245.1:0-2394 GCA_964566385.1 uncultured Candidatus Poseidoniales archaeon
CAGGGCTTCATAAGGGAGTCCATTCTCGTTCTTGGTATGTCCTCAATACTTGAGGTCCGCGGGCTGCGCGTTGGTGTTGAGGGTAATGAGATTGTGAAGGGTGTCGATCTTTCGATAGGTCCGGGGGAACTTCATGCCATCATGGGTCGCAATGGCTCTGGAAAGTCGACGCTTGCCCACGCTCTCATGGGTCACCCATCCTACGATATCCTAGATGGTGAGATCATGGTCGATGGTGAGGACATCCATGACCTTGCTGTGCATGAACGGGCGAAAAGAGGTATGTTCCTATCCTTCCAATACCCAGCAGTTGTTCCAGGTGTTCAGGTTGGGACCTTGTTGCGTCGATCACTGCAAGCACTTCGTAGTGATCCAGTGAAGGCTAGGGAGTTCCGCAAGGAAGTCAATGAGACGATGTCGATGCTGGGTATGGATCGCTCTTTCCTCTCAAGGACAGTGAACGAAGGTTTCAGCGGTGGAGAGAGAAAGCGATTGGAGGTTCTGCAACTGATGCTTATTCGTCCACGTCTTGCAATTCTGGATGAGACAGATTCAGGCTTGGACATCGATGCACTACGTATCACTGCCGAAGGCGTGCGCATCGCCACACAAGGTTCAGCGACCTTGGTCATCACGCATTACAATAGGATTCTTGAGCATCTGAAGCCAGACCGGATTCATGTCATGATAGACGGTGTTTTCGTTGCCTCAGGTGGCCCTGATCTAGCCCATGAACTTGAGGCCCACGGCTACGAGTCCTTCGAGAGGAATCAAGCGGAGGCCCAAGCATGAGTGATGGTGGTTTGTCCCGCGACTTGCCGTCCGATTACAAGTACGGCTTCAACGATCCCGAACATGCGACGATTCGATTCGACCGAGGCCTTTCTGAAGACGTCGTGCGGCAGATCTCCGAATTGAAGAATGAGCCAGAATGGATGACTGAGATACGTCTCAAGGCCTACGCTCATTTTGTCGAGCGCCCTATGCCTACTTGGGGCAACACAGAATTGCTGAACAGCATCGATTTTTCAGATGTCACCTACTTCCTGCGTTCATCCGACAAGACTGAGCAGGATTGGGATGACGTCCCAGAGGACATCAAGCGTACCTTTGATCGCCTTGGAATTCCAGAGGCTGAACAGAAGTGGCTTGGAGGTGTGACTGCACAGTATGAGTCTGAAGCAGTCTATCACAGCATTCGTGAGGATCTGGAGGAACAAGGTGTCATTTTCTATGACATGGATGCAGGATTGCGTGAGCATCCTGATATCGTCAAGCGATGGTTCTGCAGTGTTGTGCCGTACTCTGACAACAAATTCTCGGCTCTGAACACCGCCGTGTGGTCTGGTGGTTCGTTCATCTATGTTCCAAAAGGTGTGCATGTGGAGATGCCTGTGCAGGCTTACTTTCGCATCAATGCCGAGCGTATGGGTCAGTTTGAGCGCACTTTGATCATCGCGGATGAAGGTTCGTCCATCCACTACGTCGAAGGTTGCACAGCGCCCAATTATTCAGCAGAATCTCTGCATTCAGCAGTTGTGGAACTTATCGCCTTGCCCGGTGCGAAGATAAGGTACACAACCATTCAGAATTGGTCGAGTAATATCTACAATCTTGTTACAAAGCGAGGTATGGCTCATGAGAACTCTACTGTTGAATGGGTGGATGGCAACATCGGTTCAAAGTTGACAATGAAGTATCCTGCAGTGATCCTCAAGGGTGAGGGCGCTCATGCTGAGATTATCTCAGTGGCTTATGCAGGCGCGGGCCAACACCAGGATGCAGGTAGTAAGATCCACCATCTCGCTCCTAATACTACCTCGAACATCGTCTCGAAGTCGATCAGCAAGGATGGTGGCAGGTCCTCGTATCGTGGATTGGTCAATGTCAGCAAAAAGGCCGAGAACGCCCGCGTCAACGTGATCTGCGACGCACTGCTGCTTGATGAGGACAGTAGATCAGATACCTATCCAACGATGGAGGTAGATCAGAATAACGTCAATTTCGAGCATGAGGCTACAGTCTCCAAAGTCAGTGATGAACAGATGTTCTACCTGATGAGTCGTGGTTTCACCGAATCTGAAGCAATGGCGATGATTGTGAACGGCTTCTTTGAACCGTTCACTAGAGAGCTTCCCATGGAGTACGCCGTTGAACTCAACAAGTTGCTTTCACTCGAAATGGAAGGCAGCATTGGGTGAGATGATGTCTGACGCTGATGCTGCTGAACGCTATCATTCCCTTCCTGACCCTTCTCGCGCAGATCATCTCTGGCGCTACACAACATTACAGTCGATGCATCCTGAAAGTAATCTGGAACATCTCCCCCATACCGATTCTGCCAAAGTCGAGGTCACTGGGGCTGCATTTGAATTCCTTGAAGGGCAACAAAAT
>CAZMJD010000246.1:0-2387 GCA_964566385.1 uncultured Candidatus Poseidoniales archaeon
TCAATGGTTCTTCAACGCCCACAGATGTGGATGGTGACACCATCTGCGACCTCATTGATGGAGATGATGACGGCGATGAATGGGGAGATATGACTGAAGAGGCCTGTCTCACTGACCCAAAAGACTCCACTGACAAGCCTACTGATAGTGACGATGACGGCATCTGTGATGCCCTTGAAGTGGATGACGATGATGATGGGTGGCTCGACGGCCAGGAAGTCATCTGCGGATCGGATCCCACCTCTGCAGAGAGTCTCCCCACCGATCTGGATGGGGATAGAATATGTGACGCTGTTGAGACTGATTCCGATGGTGATGGATGGTTAGATAGTCAGGAGCTTGCATGTGGGACCGATCGTCGTGATTCAGACAAAACTCCAATCGACACAGATGAAGACATGGTTTGCGATGTTCTCGACGCTGATTCAGATGCAGACCAATGGACTGACCTCGAAGAGGAATTGTGTGGCAGTCATCGGCTCGACCCGAACAGCATACCTGATGACACAGACGGAGACGGTATTTGCGATGTGCTTGAAGTGGATACAGATGGGGATGGATGGTCAGATGTCGAGGAGACAATGTGCCTGACGAATGTCACTGATCCAGATGAGATGCCATCTGATATCGATGCAGATGGAGTATGTGATGGCCAAGACATCGATGCAGATCAAGATGGCTGGTCCGACACTGCTGAGACTGAATGTGGAACCGACCCTGCATCAGAGAGTAATTTTCCGAGCGATCTCGATATGGACGGACGTTGTGATAGCCGTGATACCGACCTCGACGGGGATGGTAGGACCAATGAATTCGATGATTGTCCAGCATTGTATGGCACGTCATGGATCGATCGAGTAGGGTGTCCAGACACCGATGGAGACGGCAGGTCTGACCCTGATTCCACATGGAGTGTCGATGATGGAGCAGATTCATCCATCGACGAGCCTAACATCTCTCAGGCAGATATCGACAAAGCTGCTGCTGCTCAACTGCAAGAAGAGGGTAGCCTGCCTGGTTTCTCAGTCATGATCACTTTCATTGCCTGCTTCACTGCTGTCTTGACTACAAGACCTGGTCACAAACAGAAGAAGATGTTCAAGCAATGACATGGACTCCATTTGAGGCCCAGATTTGGAACAGAAGTATTCATCATGGGCATCTGGTTAGGTGGGACATGCAGGCCAACATCGTGGGCAACCCCGACTTTGGTTCTCTTCAAGTCACTCTGGACCCCGGGGAAGAGATCTGGGCTGAGTCGGGAGCCATGTCACGAATGAGTGGCCACATGCGAGTGAAGTCAAAGGTCCTCGGCAGCCTACCTGGAGCCCTTCTGAGGAGAATGGTGGCCGGTGAGTCGGTGATGGTCGGGCGTTACCAAGGTGAACAACCCGGTGACTTCGTTTCATTCTCACCCGGACTGCCGGGCACCGTGATGCAGCATACCCTCAATGGACCCGACGAGCGATTCTTCATGACCGCTGGTGCCTTCCTAGCTTGCACCCCTGGCATCAAGCTGAAATTGAAATTCGGGGGCTTGCGATCCTTTTTCTCCAGTGAAGGAGTGGTCATGCTCGTAGCACGCGGTGCAGGTACAGTCTGGTACAATGGCTATGGAGCATGTGTTGAGAAACAGCTCGATGGAGTGCAGCCCCTCGTTGTAGATACAGGTCATGTCGTGGCTTGGGAACCGACGCTCGATTACAAGATCAAAGGAAGTGGAGGCCTCAAAGCTACATTGTTCAGCGGAGAGGGTCTGACAATGCACTTCCATGGTGCTGGGAAGATAGTCGTCCAAACAAGAACTCCACCTGGACTTGCTAGCTGGTTACCTTTCAGGATGTGAACAAATGGTAGAGGTCGAGATTCATCACCCAGGTGTCTTTGCGGGAGCTCTTGTCAAACTCAATCCAGGCGAGGGATATTTCTCAGACGCTGGAGCCATGTATCGAATGTCTGCCAACGTCAACAGCGAAGTCACAGTTCTCAAGAGACAAGGAAAGGGGGGGATCATGGGGGCTATCAAGCGGATGCTTGCCAGAGAATCATTCTTCATGGCTACATATGCGACCACTGATGGTCAACCCGGCGAGGTAGGTCTGGCACCGACTCATCAAGGCGACATCATGTCCTTGATGAACACGCCGCAGGAGCAATGGGTATGCTCGGGAGGCTCTTTCCTCGGAGGTCAACAAGGATTGAGTCTTGACCCCACCTTCCAAGGATTCAAGGGATTCTTCAGTGGTGAAGCACCCTTCTTCCTGAATGTCGTCGGCCAAGGCCAATTCCTTGTCAATGGCTATGGTCGAATCGAGGTCCTCGACGTGACCGAAGGCATGACAGTTGACACCGGCCACCTCATCGCGTTCACACAAGGACTCCAATAC
>CAZMJD010000247.1:0-2357 GCA_964566385.1 uncultured Candidatus Poseidoniales archaeon
ATGAGTGGGTGCAGGAACAAAAGCGCAAAGTGACACTTTTTGTGATAGCAGATCAACTTGGTGAGCCACGTTTCGTCCGGGCAGTCGAAAATCTGATGGCGACTGGGCGCTGTAATATTGGAGTTCATGGTATGACCCATCGCTGCTGGTCTGCCTACCCCCCCGATCATGATGGTTTCATCAAAGAGATCGATCGAGCCATGACTGAACTTGGCGCACACTTCGGCGAATTATGCCGTCCATGGTTCCGCGCACCTGCAGGATACATTGCTCCATGGATGGCCAAACCTCTCTGCGACCTTGGTTTCAAGGTCGATTCTTCGATCAATCCCTCTCCATTGATTGGTCGATTCAAATCAGGTGGGACTGGTTGGGATTCTGTTCATCGTGCCATCACTGAGGTCGGGCTTACCGAACGCCCATGGCGAACTATTGGGAAAGGCTGGTTTCGTCTTCCAACATGTGGCCCAGCTCAGCACATCCCTGCCCTCAGAACTCTTGCTCGAGCATCTTGGCACCGTCTCGTAAATATTGCAGATGCTGATGAAAGTCAGATTGAAGACCCTGATGCCAAGGTTCACACGATATATTGGCATGCAAAAGATCACGTTCGTCGACGGCGGCACTGGTATCCTCCAATATCTCTCCCTAGAGTCCCTACGTAACGTCCTGCATCTTGGTGGGATTGATTTAGGATGCCTAACAAAGTGCTAATTAGAGGCGACTGTCAGGCCTCACCGACTGCTTGCTTGGTCTTGTATGGGGTGTGAGAGTATGTCCGATGTGAAGTATCCCGGAATACCAGTGACCGCAGATGGAGCAGGTGCCGTTGTTCATGTCGAGACCAACATCACTGAAGGGTCGTGTGCTTATCCAATCACATCCTCCACAACGATGGGAATAGGATATGGGAATGCAGTCTCTAATGGCAAGAAGAACCTCTGGGGAACTCCCTTGATCTTCATTGAACCAGAATCTGAACATTCCAGTGCCTCTGCAGCCGAAGGGTATGCACTTACGGGAGGTCGAGTGACCAATTTCACCTCCGGTCAAGGATTGATTCTGATGAAGGAAGTGCTCTACGTAATCAGTGGTAAGAGACTCCCCGTGGTCTTTCACATTGGTGCCCGTGCTATGACTAGCCATTCTCTCAACGTTCACGCCGGTCATGATGATATCATGGGTGTTGCCGACTGTGGATGGGGCATCGTGTTCGCCCGGAACGCTCAGGAGGCCGGTGACCTCGCCTTGATTTCACGTCGTACTGCCGAAGCGAGCAGCACACCATTCTTCAGCGTGCAGGACGGATTTTTGACCACGCATACAATTGAGAATCTCTTACTCTGTGAAGATGAGTTGATGAAAAATTTCGTTGGTGATCCTGCCGATCACTTACGCAATATGATGGATCCATACAATCCAATCATGTCAGGTGTGGTGCAAAATCAGGATTCATACATGAAAGGAAAGATTGCTCAGCGACATTTCATCGATACTGTGAAGCCAGCACTGATGGAGTCTATGTCACTGTTCACTGAGCTGACAGGTCGTCCATATTCTCTCATAGACCCTTATTGTATGGAGGACGCAGAGTTCGCAATCATTGGAATCGGATCGATGATTGAAACTACGACAACGGTTGTCGATACTCTAAGGTCTCAAGGACACAAAGTCGGATGCATTCACGTAACCTGTTTCCGACCATTTCCTGGTGCAGAACTCGCTGCCGCTGTAGCTGATTGTCAAGCTGTCGCGGTTCTAGAACGAATGGATGATCCTTTGGCTCAATCCAATCCACTCACGACTGAATTCAAGGCTTCTCTTACCGATGCGCTTCAAGGACGACCTGGATATGCACCTCTAAAATCGATACCTACGATTCACTCAGGTGCTTATGGCCTTGGTAGCCGTGATGTGACTAGTGGAGATATAGCGGCGGTCTTCAATCTCCTCTCTTCAGGAGAAGAACCACGATTTTTCTCTCTTGGTATCGATCACCCAACGGCACTCGAACCCATATCGGGGCTTGATGGACGTCCATCGTTGTCATTCAGCATGAGGGGCCACAGTGTCGGTGGTTTCGGAAGCGTGACCACAAACAAGATCATAGCGACAGTTTCAGCGGATCTTTTTGGAAAAACCGTACAGGCTTATCCCAAGTATGGGTCCGAGAAGAAAGGCTTGCCAACTAATTTCTATCTGACAATCGCGGATGAACGGATTCGCATTCATCATGAACTGGATATTCTTGATTTCATTGCAGTTCAAGATGTCAATGCCTTCTCGACGAGTAATCCTCTCAAGGGCCTGAAAGACGGTGGAACTATTTTCGTACAGACTAATATGGACTCCGCTGA
>CAZMJD010000248.1:0-2352 GCA_964566385.1 uncultured Candidatus Poseidoniales archaeon
CATACCAGCAGACATTGATCGCAGCCGATACATGCATTCTCGATGACGAAGGCGACCATATGCTCGCCACCTTCTATGGTCTCGGCTCGCTCGGCATGCGCTTCATCTAGTGTTTGCCGGATGTGCTCCAATTGCTTGGAACGCCGTTCCAGAACTTGTTCACGGGTTGTCATTGACTCCCTCTGAGTCTATCTGGCGTGCAAGGAAGCTGACGACATCGAGTATCTCCACGTCGTGACGGGGATCTCCCTCGAACTTCAGGCATTCGAAGTGACTGACACATTTCGGGCAGGATGTCAGCATCACTTCTGCTCCCGTTGCCTTGGCTTCGTCAAACCTTGTCACGCGCAGCAGGCGGCTGTTCTCATTGCAGGCCATCATCGATGAGACTCCACAGCACAAGGCATCTTCACCAGAATGCTCCATCTCGACCAGTTCAACGTTCTCTACCTTGCCTATCAGTTCGCGAGGCTCGTCATAGATTCCCATTTGCCGTCCCATTCTGCATGGGTCATGGTAGGTAACGGTCGTTCCTTCAGGTGCCATCATCTGTAGGTCTATACCTGACTCGAGGAGGTATTCTGTTGTGTGCATGACCTTGACCTGATCGAGTTCGTAGTCTCTTGCAAAAGTGCGGAAACACTCGGCACAGGATGTCACAAGTGTATCGATACCTGTTGCCTGTACCTTCTTCTGATTATACGTCTTGAGTTTCTCAAAGACTTCGGTCATACCTTGCCACTTCTGATCATGGCCGCAGCACTTCAGAAGATCGCGTCCTAAGTATGCTACATCCAGTTCCATGGCGTCAAATATCTTGAACGCAGCATCCGTGCTATCCCCCAGATTCATCTCACCCTCATTGACATGGCTGAAGACCATCTCTTGGTCGATGTAATCGACACATCCGGGATAATAGCCGACATTCGAGTCAATCGGATAATCTTCAACTGAGACGAAACTAGAATCGTCTTCGGCCTCAGCGGAGAGCACGGCCTGAAGAACTGTGTGCGGAATTTCTGCAGACGCTGGTCCACCCACTACCAAGTTACGCCGAATATCGACGTAAGAGTCGTAATCGACGAGTTGCGGGCAAGCACTAGTGCATGCTCCACATGTCAGACAGGAATACATTGGAACGCCATCATGTTCATTGTTCCAAGTGTTGTAAATGATGTTGAGTTTGTCTCCACCATTGAACAAGCGAACTGGACAGGCGTCATCGCACAGGTCACAACCGTAGCATTTGTTCATCTCATACTCGTATCCTCGGGCCATGCCTCGCATGACTACCCACACGATTGCTCCGACACCTAAGCACGGAATGAACAGACTGTAGATCAATTTTGCATCGAGACTCTTTGGATTAAGATGGTAGTCAGGGTTGAGGATGATTTCGCTGCAGGTGTCGAGCTTTCCAGTGGTACAACCCATGATGTTCATCTGGGATGCATTGTTCAAATCCACTGGCTGACCCTTGAATGGACCATCTGCAGTATAGAGCCGGAGAGGCTGGTAAGCAATGAGATTGATGAAAACATCAGTATCGGCGTCAGGAATGATGCTTGCAGTGATCGTTGCGACCCATTCATACCTTTGTCCAACGTCAAGCTGTATGACGTTGTTCTCACAGCCTTGCAGTGATGCTACCTGTTCTCCTGAAAGTGTGATGCTAAGTGAAACATCGTAGGTGCCAGCGTTACGGACACTCTCTGAGAGACGGCAGTTGACATCCACATAGGTCATGTCCAGCACGTCTTCATCCGTAATCTGTAGGAGTCCCGACATGGTGATGCTGCGTTGAACACTCACTGGCTGTGTCTCTGTGAGTAATGAAAGCCCAATTGGCTCGTTGGTTCCTTCCACGACACTTGGTCCTTCAGGGAGGATCAGGTTGGCACGGAGCCGCTCTGCGGCAGTCCAGTTCTCGACTAGAAGTGCAAAACTGTATGCGTCTAGATTCTGGCCCTCTCCGCCAAGTAGCCGTACCTCTGCATCGTAAGTCCCTGACGTGAAGGGTCGCCACAAAACGCCGATCTGTGTTTCCCCAAGCAATATCGTGTGGGTTGTATCCGATGCTGTGAAGGTGATGCTATCTGTTCTATTGGCTATGTTTAGTTCAAGGTTGTAGTTCTCACCACGGGTGAGATGTTGTGCATCAACCTGGATGTTGAAGCTTGATACATTGAGAGATGGGCTGTCTGGGGGGAGCATGACTGTAGCATCGTGGGCCCAAGCCTCAATGGATGGGGATAACTCAAGCTGTGCAACCATGACTTGGACGGTCTGTTCACTGTGGATGTCTGAGCCATCTTGTATTGAGAGTGTGAACTCATGCAGGCCAGGATCTGG
>CAZMJD010000249.1:0-2344 GCA_964566385.1 uncultured Candidatus Poseidoniales archaeon
GATCTACACTGATATGATGATGGCAAAAGCAGCAGGGGTCCGCTCGATTCTGGTTCTCACGGGTGAAGCAAGTCGAGAAGATGTGGAAGGGATGGGTGTGAAGGAACGGCCCGATTTCATCGTTGACTCTGTTGAAGACCTGTTCTGAATGAGATGGTTCTGCCATGGTCAGTGAATGATATTCAGCGAGATCTGAACATATGATTCAACATCATTGACATTAGTTCAAGAACAATCACTCTGTTTCAACATCATGGATGACCTATGGAGTGATCCCTCAGTCGTGTGCGACCTGTCTGTGTTACCAGGGGTTCTTGCGTATCCTAGATTGCCAGACCATCGTACATTGATGGACAGATATCAGATGATGGGATTGGTCAGAAATGCAAACATACACGCTGCACTCTATGAAGTCGAACGTAGCGACCACATGTTACCCGAACTTGCAATCCTTCAGGGTTCATTGGGAACTAGTGCTTTGTTGGTACCTTGGCATGATGACCCTGACCTTCCAGGTTCATTGATTCCAGGACATTTTGACATCATCCAATTACTAGACATGCTCGATGTGGGTATCGGCGATGATGTCTTGATCGTCGGACCGCGGGGTGGTTTCATCTGTGCACTTCTCGATCAAATGGGTGCCCGGCCGGTGGGTGACGAGCCCTATGATTCGCGCATCCCTCACATTCAGGCCACTGTCCCCCATCTTGATATCAAAGGAGTGGAGGAGGTTACTGAACTCCTTAGCGAAAGGGTATGGGATGCGATTCTAGTCACCTATGCACTTGACGATACACCACTCGATGCCTTGGCGGCACTCAAAAGAGGAGGTAAGATGTTACTTCCTCTACAAAAGGACCCAGTACCGTCCCTTTACAATTTGGAGTACACCGGCGAGGGAGAGGTAACAAGGACATTGTTAACACAGTGGAACGTTGAACGGGGGTGCTCCACCTTACATGGAGTGCTGGGGATTGAAGGAGGGAAAGAGATCACTCAGGGAAGTGAGGAGTTGAGTACAGCTCTTGCGTGGATGAGAGCAAATGCGGACCCCATTCGTGATCGAATAGGGTCGAGTCAACGGCTCTGGCACATCATGTCAATATGGTCGGGTGATGGACCTCGACGGGAGGGCGAGGATGATGTGGTGGACCAGGTTCACCTCACTTTGTCTGATGATCTTTACAGAATGGCGAGATTATTGCACAGCATCAGAGTCCTACCAATGGCTATCGAACATTATGGAACTTCATTCCAAGCAGCTCCTTCCGCCGAAGCGGCTACGCTTCTAGGACTTGCGCTGGATCAATTGGACGAATCTGAGACCGCATTGGCGTGGTGGAGACATGCTATCGAGACAGATGACACATATGCAGATGCATGGATGCATATTGGACGGTCGTACTTCGAAGGCGATGATCCAAGACAGTCCATTCCTTGGTTAGCGGCAGCCACTCTCAGAGATGGGGCCATCGATGAGAGCGATGCGTGGTATCTCTTGGGGTTAGCCCATGAGAAACAAGGGAGGAAGACGGCTGCATTTCTGTGTGCTCAACGTGCTATTGAGGAGGCTCCAGAGCGCGAGGATCTACGCAGGCTTCTGGACCGTTGTGGAAAGGAACTTCTGTAGCGGACCTCTGAAAACCCCACAGGGTATGGTCATGTTGTGACTTGGGAGGAAGCCGTCGAAGCGAGGCGGAAGGAAATGTCACATCCTGTCGCTATTCGCTTGATTGAATGTGTTCTTTCAAAACAATCAGCCGTCATTCTATCAGGGGATGTTTCCTCAACAAAGGATTTGATCGATCTCATCGAACAAGTTCACCCATGGATCGCTGCAGTCAAGACCCACGTTGATTGTATGGATGGAGATGGAGAGTGGAGTGAAGTGATTGCATGTTGCCAAGAGAAGGGCCTTCCCATCATGGAAGATCGAAAATTCGCTGATATTGGAGCCATATCGCATCAACAGATGTTGAAGGGATGGAACATCGCAGGATGGGCGGACGCGGTGACTGCACATGGCATCTCCGGGCCTGATATCATTGATGGATTACAAGATGCATGGACGGCAGCTGGACGTGATGGAGGGGTGGTGCTCCTAGCTCAAATGAGCAGTCGGGGAAACCTTGTCGAAAATAGACTGACCGAACCGGTCGTTGAGATGGGGTCGATTCACGGGGGCGTGATAGGGTACATCGGCAACGGTTCTAATCCTCAAGCGATAGCAAAACTGCGCGAGAGAGTGGGGGGGAGTCAACTGATTCTCACTCCCGGAATTCATCCTGATGGGGGGGACGGAGAGAGAGGGCAGAGGTATGGTTCTCCAGATGCTGCCATT
>CAZMJD010000250.1:0-2320 GCA_964566385.1 uncultured Candidatus Poseidoniales archaeon
CATTCCAACAGTCATCAAAGCTGCTAGGCCATATGCTGGATGGGCAGGACCGACAACAGGAATGGATCCGATTCCCGTCATCGTGATGCTCGCCGCGGCAGCAATGATGCTCCTCCTTCAGCCTGAGACCAACTTGAAGCAGCAACATATCGATGACGAGGAGGTTGAATGACCTCCATCATCGACCAACATGCCAAACGTACAAACGCAGAGTTCCTTATTTTTACAACTTCATTCTGCCCATATTGCACGGCTGCAACTCGATTATTGGATCAAGTAGGTAGAACTTGGGAGGAAGTGAACCTTGATGCCGAACCAGAGACGCTCAATGAGATTAAACGCATCACAGAACATCGTACTGTCCCAATCATTCTCGACTTGAGCGAAGAGAGACCACGATTCATTGGAGGTTTCGATCAGTTGCGGCCTTATCTATCCCGAACCGTTTGAAGGGGGTCCAAACCACGTCAGATTCCATTGGCGACTGATTTCAACTTCATCCGTGAACAGGCCCATGTGCTCGTAAACAATGATTCCTGTCTCATTGACCATTCTGAAGAATGGGATTCCTGCGACACCATTGTCCTCAGCTACTTCGGGACCAAGACAGAATGGGCGGTCCAAGGTTCGGTTGAGTGATTCCTCAGTTTCAGACTTCCACTGACTCATATTCTCATACTCTGGTCGAGCATCCTTCCCGATGATAATGAGTCGATTCAACGGGATGACATTGTCGAGTGCGGTGAGAGTTGGATGACAATGACTACACCATTGTGCTGAGAAATACAGAACATAGGACGTGCCGATCAGACCATGACTGCTGTAGGAGGTGCCATCATGTGAAGTCATGCTGAACGGGGGTATCTGATTCACATTGACCGTCACATTGTCACTCGTGTTCGTCCCATCGTTCAAGGTGCTACTGCGCTGTGTGTCGTCAGCCTCTGAGGTACAGCCAGTCATTGGCGTAAGAATGAGGATAACAAGGAGAAAAGGAAGTAACCGGCGAGGATGGTACACCCTGAACATAATGACTCCGGACGCACACGCAGCCCATACTTCATCAATTCAATGCCAAGATTCACCGAGTGGTTCTTGTAGGCGTCAGCAGACCATGCTGTGAGTAGAGATGAGGAGGAACGAGGCATCGGTGATCCTCGTCACCACACTGATTCTGACCCTCCCCTTCGCCGGATGTTTCGGGGATAATGAGGCAGAAGTCATTGAAGAAGTCGAGGTGTATCCATCCATCTGGGACCGCCACCTGCTCGAATGGAGCACCTCAGGAACATACTCCTATCTGATCGAATCTGGACCTTACCATGCCCTAGAGGTACAGGAGGCGACCATTGATGTTGATACCTCAGCGGTCTGGGAAAGTGGACCAGCAGCATCTGAAGTTCACCTCTCATATTGGTTACCATCAAATACCCAAGATGGGGCACAAGTGCCAGTCATAGCTGTTGTCAGCCCCTACTTCTCGTTCGGCCAGCCCAGCTCTGAATCGGGGGCGACCAACGTAGTCGGAGCAGGACGAGGAGAATTCATCTTTGAAAATTTCATTCCCCACGGTTACGCCTTTGCCCAGGTCGCGGTGTTTGGGACAGAGTTATCGTCAGGATGTTTTGATTACAGAGGGGCAGGTGAAGGACTTGGAATACATGCCGCTGTGGAATGGCTTGGAACCCAAGAGTGGTCGAACGGTCACGTGGGCCTGTACGGAAAATCCTACGAGGGAGCAACACAATGGGAGGCTGCGGCAATGGGAAGCAACTACCTCAAAACGATTGTACCCATATCTGGAACCACTGCGCTGCACCCTCTTCTGTACAAGAATGGTAGTGCAGAAGCAAGAAGTCAGATCATGCACATGAATTACTTCTCAAGCACTGTCGATTACAATGAAGACGACCTTGACAACATTTGCCCCGACATCGTTGAAGGCCTCTTTGCAGGTCCTGTAACCTACGTTGGGGGGGAGATGGACCCCTACATGCAGAATTATTACGATGAGCGTAGCCATATTGACAAGGCATTCGGCAAGTGGAACGGGTCGATTTATTGGGTACAGGGACTGCAGGATTGGAACGTCGACCCGCATCAGGTGTTCGGCGGACCATCCGGAACCCATTGGTATCAGGCCTACATCGATGCGGGATACGAAGTGCGAGGGATTCTTGGCCAATGGGGCCATGATTATCCTGATCAATGGCAGAAACATGATGACCTCGATAGCGGATATGGCGGTGAAGCGTTTCAGAACATGACGCGATGGGATTGGGCTCAGGACCTGTTTGAATGGTTTGAGTACTATCTCAAG
>CAZMJD010000251.1:0-2307 GCA_964566385.1 uncultured Candidatus Poseidoniales archaeon
CCATCCTTGGATCGGGATCGTCGGTTTGGCCGAATGCCTGTGTTCTAGGTCTTCATCCTGCGGGATGCTCACTACGCTGAACAGGTGCATACAGTCACCATTATGTGGCATTTTGATATGGAATATTCATGGCATCATCATCGTCACCTTGGGTGCTGAAGAGATTTCAGATAGATGAGACGGGAGCGACTGGGGCCTTCATATTCATTGAAGCTAGAAAATCAGGTTTAGGGTCATTTATCCTCAACAGCCTCGGCCTTGAAGCGACGGCATCAATCAAAGTTACTAGAGGTGCAATCTCATTCAAAGCTGCGAAGTTATCTGGTATGGTTCAAGTCAGCACTGCTTTGACTTCTATCGCTGCGTTTATTGGAGGCCATTCAAAACTCTTGAATGCTCTTTTCCTTGGTATTGGTCTGTTCTTGCTGGGTTTGTTGTTCACCTTGTTTGCAAGCGCCTCAATGGATGCAGATGTTGAAGCGTTGTTGAGTATATTTGGCATCATCTCATTCATCGGTTCCATGATTTCCTTCATCGTTTATGCTCTAGGAAAGCACATGTTCATCGGCTTTGAGACCTCTGGTGGGGCGACATATGTTCTGGGTTTCAAGCGTTCAATCATTGAAGGCGTATCAATCAACATAGAGCGCGTCGAACACGCGATTTCATTAGTGAATGGACTGATAAGTTCAGCAGCCCTAGGTGGTTCAGCAGTTGTTGAATCATGGAATGTCCAAGATATAGGTCGTGAAGGAACTGTGATTCAATCACCAACAAATGCTCCTTCCAATGATGTCATGCTCTGTGATCAGTGCGGGCAACCAGGACATCTGGCTAAGGACTGTCAACTTGGTCCTCCTGCCCCTCCTACAGGAATGACTCCACCAGCCTTCTGACTCCATGAATCTAGGCGGAGCAGTTCCCCTCGGTGAAGGTCTGAGCTAGCATGTGCTCGTGAAAACTCTTGACCCGACTTGGGTTCATACCAAGATCCCCCATTCCAATTCGAGAGGCGCTGTGAATCCAGATCACAGTATCGTTATCATCACAGAAGGTCTGGATGACGAAATCATCTCGAAATCGCCAGAATGAGGTCACAAAGACCGCGTGAGTCAGATCGGGTGCGTCAAACAGAACTTCGGTACGTGGTTGCTCTTCGATCCAGCGATATGCAGCACCTTCAATCTCATCCAGCGGAACTTTGAATCTCAGGATCTGCAAACCCTCAGATCGATGATAAGTTGGTCCTATCTGTACGCAATTTCCGCTATTTTCAGGGCATTTCTCTGGGAAAGTCTGGATTGGTTCATCAGATGATATCATTGTGATTGTAGCGATACTCAGCAAGTAGCCAGATGATGACAACATTAAGCTGATGACGATGAACTGTGCGGCTGGTTTTGCCCACCACTGTTTCGACTCATTCTCTTCAACCACATCAACGTCCTCCTCATCCTTTGACCCGCTCATGTGGACCCCTCCCCCTCAATGACTGACTGTGATCTGAACAACTCACGACCAATCCTGATCCATGTTGCGCCACAACTTACTGCGACGCGCCAATCTTGCGTCGTTCCCATCGAGAGATGCTTCAGTTGAGGATATTTCTTCACATGCTCTTGTTGCAGAGTTGCCAATTTCTCAAAGACTGGCCGGCTGGTCTCAGGGTTCTTGGTCTGGGGTGCCATAGTCATCAGCCCTCGCACGTCGACACCTTCTCTGACTAACGTGGCCAAGGCGTCACCAACCAGTGTTGGCTGTACGCCGTGCTTGTTTTCATCATCACCGGCATTGACCTGCAGCATTACCCATGCTTTAGGATCGGTTGCAACCCACTTTCGTGAAAGTTCAGGTCTGTGGAAGGAATGGACAATATCCGCATGGGTGGAGATGGTACGCAGATGTCGGCTTTGAAGAGGTCCGATGTAGTGATGTCTGACCCCAGAAGAGATTGCTTCGGTACGCTGGGCCAAGCCCCCAGGGCGATGTTCGCCAAGGTCGCTGACTCCAGATGCAATGAGGTCATTGACATCCTTGAGAGGCCTGCTTTTGGATACTACGAGAATCTCAGGAGATGGCACTCCCGCTTCCTGTGCAACGCGTTCCACCTCGGCAGACAGTCCAAGCCACCGCTCCAACATCACTGACACTCAGAGGCCATGTGAGTTGTTCATTGTTCGGCGTCGGATACAATCCGCAGCCAATGCAATACACGATTACGGTGACGCTCTACTCGCCGTTGTCGGCTTCACCATCGTCGTCTGATGCATCGGAACCATCATCGTCTGATGGAAGCCCAACCGTTCC
>CAZMJD010000252.1:0-2292 GCA_964566385.1 uncultured Candidatus Poseidoniales archaeon
TGGAACTCAAACTCAAGAGATTACGCGACCAGCGCGATCAACACAATGACTCTGCTAAGCGAGCTGCTGATCAACGAGATATGGTCCAAGAAGCCTACAAGGAACTTAAGGAACGTATTGACGAAGGCGTCGAGAAGCGAACTATCATCAGGGACGAGATCAACGAGCACCGCTCTCGGAGAGACCTGCTCAACGAACAGGCGGGGGAACTCAGAGCACGGTCTAGGGGCAAAAAGGGGAGCAAACGCACAGGGATGTCAGCCACTGCGGAATATAATGACCTGCGTGCCAAAATTCAACAGATTGGAGCTGAAGTGGAGACGGCAGGCACTCTGACACTCGAGAAGGAAAAGAATGCAATCGATCGGATGAGGAGAATGAAACAACGAGTTGCAGAATTGGAACCTCTCGTTTCAGAACACTCCAAGCTTGAGGTGGATCTGGATGATATCGAAGCAGCCATCGCAGATGTCCGTTCCGCTTCAGACGATGCTCATTCGTCCATGATCGAAGCAATAAAACGCATCGAATTGCTTAATGAAGAATTGGACGGACTCTTCGATCAGCGTAATTTTCTGAAAGCCGAAGGAGATCGGCACCATGCGGGATTTGTTGCGCAACGAGAGAAGGCGACCGAAGTTCATGAGCGCGTAACAGCATTACTCGACGAAGTAAATGATGTGCGTGCTGAAATGAAGAAGGCACGTGATGAAGCAAGATCTTGGATAGATGACCACAATCAACGAGTACGTGAAGAGATGGCTGATGCGTCTGAATCGAGTGAAGTACATGATGAGATAGTGGAGCAAATCATGAACGAGGGGGGCCTCGAACTCGGGAAAGGGAGTGGAGGGGGTCAAGGCCACTCCTCTGCAAAGGATTCCGACCCCGCACAACCTAAGCGCCCGCCACGCATTCAACCTATGCGACGCCGGCGTGGTGCCTGACGTGCAGGCAGTCATTATGGCTGGAGGTTTTGGCACACGCCTACATCCGTTGACTGAACTGACTCCTAAACCACTGATCGAAATTTTCGATCGCCCGGTCATCGACCATTGCCTTGCAATGCTCCAGCGTGCTGGGATCTCTCGTATCGGTATCACTACCTCGAATTTTTCGGAGATGGTCGAGGGACATGTGAAGAGATGGGTAAAACGAGGGCTTGTCAAAGAAGTTCACGTGACTGTCGAGGAGACCCCCATGGGTACGGCGGGCGGGATCAAATTGATGCAGGACTGGATTGAGGATACATTTGTTGTCGTCAGCGGAGACAACCTCACTTCCTTTGACATTGCACCTCTGATCGAGATGCATGAAACTCGAGAAGCAGACGTCAGCATGGCATTGTGGGAGGTCGAAGACCCATCTGAATTTGGCATTGTTGACTGCGATGAGGATGGCCGAATCGTGAGGTTTCAAGAGAAACCAGCTCCGGGGGGAGAGTTTTCGCGCTTAATTAATGCTGGATTGTATATCGTCCAACCGGACATCCTCGACCAAATCCCTGAAACTGAGTCTCATGATTTCAGTAGGGATCTATTTCCCTCTATGCTCCGAACCGGCCAGAAATTGTATGCTACCTCGCTACAAGGTACATGGTATGATATTGGCCGGCACAGCGACTTGGCAAGAAGTCAGATAGAGATAGCATCTGGACAAAGCCACCTTGTCGACGGAATTCGTTTGGAGGGGGCTTTGGTCAAGCGCGAGTCGTGGCAAGCAACAACATCTAGTGTCGCCCCATCAGCATCTTTGGAAAATAGCATCATACACTCTGAGGCATCTGTTGGCGAACATGCCAAGGTTTCGAGCTGTATCGTTATGCGCGGAGCTCACGTAGAGAATCATACTTCCCTCAAGGGTCTAATCATCCCGCCTGGCCATAGGATCGGGCCGCGAGATACGCCCTCAAATCTAGGGGCCTTGACGGGACATCTTGTTTCATGAATTCGTTCGTCCTGAAACACTCAACCAGATGTGGCTATAATCGTGTAGTCGAGGGTGATCAATTCAGCCAAGAATTCTATCTCTTCACCACCGTCAGTGTGTGAACAACCAACTCCCCCACCTGATTCGGCTTGCACGCTGAGGGAAAGCTGGGGGTCGTAAGTTGAGCCAGGATTTGACATGAAATATCCTGTGCCTTGCCCCAACAATCCATGTTCGACAGATGATTTTGAAACCCCGTTGACATTACCTATCATAGAGTCGTCATACCACTTAATCTCCAATACGTGCGACGAGGCCCCTGAACCAGAATTCTGAGCACTTGAATGATTACTCATCTCGTCT
>CAZMJD010000253.1:0-2284 GCA_964566385.1 uncultured Candidatus Poseidoniales archaeon
TTTGCTCCATAAAACGATTTTCCTTTTGTTGCTAACATCTCACGCGCGAAGTATTCTGCACCATATCCTGTCGCTTCTGGACGAATGAGGGAACCCCCGTATGACAGACCTTTGCCGGTGAAGACTCCAGTAAATTCGTTAGCGAGCCTCTTGTACATTCCGAACATGTACCCTATCTCTCGATGCCCAACACCTATGTCTCCTGCAGGTATGTCAAGATCAGACCCTACATGTCTGAACAATTCCATTGTGAAAGATTGGCAGAAGCGCATAATCTCAGCATCCGACTTTCCCTTTGGGTCGAAATCAGAACCACCTTTCCCACCACCAAGGGGAAGACCAGTCAAACTATTTTTGAAAATCTGTTCAAAGGCGAGGAACTTCAAAATCGAGGAGTTCACCGTCGGGTGGAAACGCAGACCTCCTTTGTAAGGGCCAATTGCACTGTTGAACTGAATGCGATACCCGCGATTCACATGAACGGCACCACTGTCATCTGTCCAAGGGACTCTGAAATGAATCAGACGTTCCGGCTCAACAAGACGGTGCACAACTTCAAGGTATTCGGGATGAGAATCAATGACTGGGCCGAGTGATTCAAGAACCTCCAAGACTGCTTGATGGAATTCTGGTTGGTCTGGATCTCGGCGTTTGACACCCTCAAAGACATGGTCGAGTGAAGCGTTCATGGCAACCCCTTTCGCCGCCGGAGTGTGCAGGTACTTTTGTCCTTACCGCACAGCAATGCAAAGATGCGGCCAGACAGAGGCATTATCACCACCTCGGATGAGATTAACTAACTCTCTGCAAACAGAACCTTTGGAGCGATCTGAGACACCTCATCGATCTTGCGTGAATCAGCAAAGACATAGCACGCATTTTCAGAAACTTGTCTAGATCGTAGTGCCTCTGCAACTGGCGTATGATCCTTGAAC
Source organism: uncultured Candidatus Poseidoniales archaeon (assembly GCA_964566385.1). GTDB lineage: Archaea > Thermoplasmatota > Poseidoniia > Poseidoniales > CAYMED01 > CAYMED01. The sequence goes on from CAZMJD010000253.1 coordinate 936, forward strand.
CATCGAAGGCGACCATCCTGACCTAGGACCTTGACATCGACCTTGGCCATACGCGGTTCTGAAAGAAGAAGTTTGACCGAAGGCACATCTATGGCAACTTCATGTTCATTCAGGCCCACGCGATGTGCAATCCTTGCTTCAGCCTCAAGCCGAATATTTCTATCCGAAGCTATCTCAACGAGGCGTGTTATCTGATCTGGACTCAATTCATCCCTTCGCAAGGCATTTGCTGTTTTGAACAAGCGGCGATACTTCAATCGCTTGCGCATCTCTTTGGCCACTGAATCTCCATGATTCAGCATCTCCCATATCTCAGCATCAACCATCGGCTGCATCTCTAGAGCAGGAGTTTCGGTGTGTTCAACAGAACGTGATAACATAATCTCCGTGACTCGCGTCACGCGGTGGAAGTAGACTGCTGAATACATCAGTCCACGCGCAACAAGCATGCCCTCCAGAGCTGCAACTCCACCCTCTTTGATCACTAAATCATCAGATTCCCGAATAAGGGAACCAATCAAACGATGGTGGTCGATGACACCATGTCTCACTCCAGTGAAGTGGGAATCACGCAGCAGATAATCGATTTGATCACAATCTACAGAACCATGAACGATATTTCCCAATGTTGTATCTGGAGTCACAAATGCTTCCTTACCCTCGACCCATTCCAGCAACGAGCGCTCAGTACCACCTGCATCAGGTCCCCGAATGAGATCTGCAACCTCTTTAGGATCGATACCGTGCGTTTCCAGGACCTCCGCAATGCGCACTCTGTCCTCAAAACCTGAATCTGACGCGTCAGGGAGAAAATCAATCTCACCCATGATAATGCCCTCTGTCACCTCCATGTGGTCCAAGCCACCTCGTTCGTGAAGGATGTGCTCAAGTGTGTGACTGTATGGACCATGGCCTACATCATGTAGCATCCCTGCAACCTGCACGAGTTCTTTCTCCTCAGGATCTAGACCGATGCTGTCAGCAATCATCCCTGCCACATGACTCGCACCTAAGCTGTGTTCGAATCGTGTGTGGTGCGCACCAGGGAAGACAAGATGGGCAAGTCCCAACTGTTTGATATGGCACAGGCGATTGAACTCAGGAGTGGTCACAAGGTCTGCACGGACACCCTCCAACCCAATGACACCATGGATTGCATCGTTGATGGTACGAGTCTCGGGCATGACGGACCCTCTTGGCCCCACCTCATAGGGTCATCGCCCTCGCCGCTCCTTTGAAATCCATATGTGCACACAGATATTCCAGCGGGGGTCGCCCAGCTTGGTCAACGGCGCTGCGTTCAGGTCGCAGTCCTCAACGGTTCGCAGGTTCAAATCCTGCCCCCCGCA
>CAZMJD010000254.1:0-2254 GCA_964566385.1 uncultured Candidatus Poseidoniales archaeon
GCTATTTTGTTTTTTAAGTACATTTCTAAGATTACCACTTCATGACATCAATTAATATACCATTACCATTAATATATAGGTAGGTATAAAACCACACAAAAAACTGCCATGGAATTATAAATAAACCCCTTCAATTCCTTCATCATTACATCAATGCGTCCGCTCAACTTCTTGATCGTCTTGAAAGAAAGGTCAGTGGACTTTAGGTTATCATTTGTCTTGGCAAGAGATTCAGCCTGTTCTTCATGATGTCGCTTGTTAGATGAGATTTCTTGGCGGAGGATGCCGATACGTTCGAGCCCCTTTGCTACTGTTTGGTGATGTGAATTGGATGATTTCTTGTACGCGATCTGAGCCTGGAGATTCAAGAACTCCTTCAGCAGGGTGACCTCCTCATCAAGTGTGACTGGATTATGTGGGTGAGTCTCAGTCAACTTGACTCTCAGCACCTCTGCCCGTTCCACTACTCGATTATATGGCAAAGGTATGAGGGCATTGATGGCGTCTCGAGTTCTCCGAGCAGTATTGACGGCACCTTGTATCTCACGGATCTCGCCTCTCTTCAGCCGAATCTCATCCTTTTTTGGAGAGAGGGATCTCATTGCAGCACGAGCCGCCTTTACTCTCTCGATCATCCCACTTCTTTCCTTTTTCCTCGTAGTAATGTGAGCGGCGAGGGAGCGTTTCTGTTCATCAAGATCTGCGATTCTTTTCTCGATCTCCCCCCTGGTCGAACCATGCAGGTCCGAAAAGAGATCACTCATTCACTTTCCTCCTGAGGCTCCTCAGAAGTTGGAGTGAATTGAGATAGCGCTTGTTCGACAGATAGAGAGATGGCTCTTGAATCTGCGAATAACTCGTGCTCCTCAGTAAGTCCCGCATCTAACAGGCTGCGCCAGAATGCAATAGCCCCCGGGCCATGCTCTCGCTCGCCCAGCAAATTAGTATGAAGGGCTTGATGACGCTTCAAATCCTCTCCAATCCTCAGATATTCTTCATGGAATGGTTCGGATGCTTCTGCCAATTGGACCAGTGCCTCGTGATTGGCACGTGCAGCATCATATGCTTCATTCAATCCGCGGTGTAGTTCATGGATCACGCCCCATTCCGGATGTTCTTTCTGTCGCTTGTTCACCCATTCTGAATGTTGGTGAGCTAACTCTCGCATTTCGCGCATCAAGCGCCGCTCAGCATCTCGGTCCAGTGCTGAAATCTCAAAACGGCCCTCTAACTCCTCAATACCTCTTTGCAATCTCTCCCGCGCCCAACGAGGGTCTGGGGGAATTGGTGAGTCACCCTCAAGTTCGGCGCGAACTTGAGTAATCTTCTCCAAAATCTCCCGCGCCTGCGCCTGATGGCTGTCGCGCAACTCCTTGAGACGTGCGACTTCCGCATTGATCTTATCGCGCTGCTCTTGAGCGCCATTGACTCTGAGTTGCAATTCCGACAACTCAGATTCGACTTTCGTCATCCTACTCTCGAGGCCATCCAATGCCGTTCTACGCCGAGTGATCATGGATTCGATCATTTGGCGTGTCCCGACGGCGTCGGGTTTGTACACGGCCATCGCCCTACATTCTTCTGAAAAAACGTTTGCAAAGGCTCGGCGAACGACAGGGACAAAATAGGGTCTCGAGGCTAGGATACGAATAGCATGGTAGGCAGGCGGCGCCTTCTGGCCCTTGGTTGTGCGATCGTGGCATCCATCCTCTTTACCGGAATTGGCCATTCGCAAGGATCTCCGCCCGTCCAGGCAACCCTCTCTATTGATTCAGGCAACAACACCGTTGGCACTGGGCCCGCCACATTCCGACTAGAACTCAGCAGTCTCGATACGAACTCCCATGAAATCGAGATATTTTGGGAACTTGAAGCCCAGAATGGAACTATCTCAGACACTCTTTTGACGAATTCAACCGTTTCGAACACCCCCTCTGAGCTGTTGTGGAACCACACGTCTCTTTCCGAAGGCCTCTGGACGGTCCGCGTAACACTTTCGCCGAACGGTTCCAGTACATGGGAGGTCAACCTCTCAGTCGAATTGATCCATCTTCGTCCAGCCCAGATAGTCATACTCCCTAGTGCCACGTGGGACGTTAAGTGGAACGAAGCCGGAGGGAACGTCATGAATGGGACTCCCTCTTCAGGAGACGATATCGACATGTCCATGCGTGTCGAGAATCTTGGTGACGTGGCGATAGACCTCTTCTGGACTCTTCAAGCAAGGCGCACCCTCATCCAGATAGGGAATCCT
>CAZMJD010000255.1:0-2247 GCA_964566385.1 uncultured Candidatus Poseidoniales archaeon
GTAAGTAAAACCTCACTCAAACTCAGTCGGCAACGATATCTAGAGTACAAGAAAGAGATGAGAGACAAGATGGAACAACTCGATGTCCCTGAAGAACACCGCGCCAATATCCTTGGTTCGGTCTGGGCCAAAGGGGAACGCCAAGGAATTGATGAAGCGTTTGATTTCATTGACGAGAAACTCGCGGATGGCATACTCGACGAGGAAATGGCAAAGATGATCGAACGCCTCATACGTAGGTTAACGACGAAGCGATGAGATAGACCATGGAGGAATTGTATGGACGTTGATCCTCGTCCAGATGTAACACCCTCTGGCATACCAATACTCGATCTAGATAATCCGGATGTCCTCACAGACCTAGGATATTTGCCCGATGAGATTGGCGTTCCAGGTAAGGCACCCTTCAGGAGAGGTATCCACCCAACAATCTACAGAGGGCGACTATGGACGATGCGACAGTACGCTGGTTTTGCTTCGGCTACACCAACAAAACAGCGATTCAGGATGCTCCTCGAGCGCGGACAGATGGGGCTTGCAGTCGCCTTCGACCTACCCACTCAGATTGGACTCGATTCTACAGATCCATTGGCCGAGGGTGAAGTAGGAAGAGTCGGAGTTGCCATCGACACCGTTGAAGATATGCACCGGCTTCTCGATGGAATCGATCTTGGCCAGGTTTCGACATCAATGACCATCAACGCACCGGCGATGATTCTACTCGCCATGTATGTGGTTGTTGCAGAGGAACGAGATATTGCGGTAGAATCCTTGCGCGGAACAATACAAAATGATATTCTCAAGGAATACGTCGCACGCGGTACGCACATCTTCCCTCCTGCGCCATCAATACGTCTCATAGCAGACACCTTGCGATGGTGTGCTGAAGAAGCACCCCAATGGAATCCTATCAGCATCTCAGGATATCATATTCGCGAGGCGGGAGCTACTGCAATCGAAGAGTTGGGGCTTACCATGTCCAATGCCATTGCCTATGTAGAAGCAGGGTTGGCTGCAGGGCTCAGCATTGATGAATTCGCGCCGCGCATCTCCTTCTTCCTGAACGGGCAGAACGATTTCTTTGAAGAGATTGCAAAGTTTCGAGCAGCCCGTGTCCTATGGCATGACATCATGAAGGAGCGGTTCGGGGCAACGAACCCAAAGAGCATGAAATTTAGATTCCATACACAGGTCGCAGGTGCCGCATTAACTGCCCAGCAACCCCTGAACAACATCACTAGGGTGACAATTCAAGCACTTGCAGCAGTCCTTGGTGGCACACAGAGTTTGCACACAAATTCCTTTGATGAGGCTCACGGACTACCCACAGAGGAATCAGCTACAGTTGCACTTCGGACCCAACAGATCATTGCTGAAGAGAGTGGAGTTGCAAATGTCGTCGACCCTCTGGCTGGTTCGGTCTGGGTCGAGCACCTTACTGATGCAATCCTTGATGGCACCAGACTCATCATCGGGGAAATAGACACTCTAGGTGGTGCGGTTAGCGCCATTGAACAAGGGCATCCACAGCGAATGATTCACGATTCGGCCTGGAGGATGCTCAATGAACTTGAAACAGGAAAACGAAGGGTGATTGGCGTCAACCACAGTGTCATGGAAGAAACTGTAGACCCCGCACCACAAACTATCGATCCTGCCATCGCCAAAGAACAGACGCACCATATCGATGAGGTTCTAGATTCAAGGGACAATGAACGGGTGAAGCACACTCTTGCTGAGATAGAACGAGTCTGCCGGGACGAAGGGCAGCAGATCATGCCAGCAGTGCTTGAAGCTGTACGTGATCGCGCTACCATTGGAGAAATTACAGGACAGATGCGAAAAGTATGGGGCGATTATGACCCCCCAGCGGGGTTGTGAAATGACACAGGATTGGGGCGTAGTAATCGACCACATAGGCATAGCCGCAATCGATCTCGATGCTTCAGAAAGATTCTGGAATCTTCTCGGGCTCATCCCAGAAATTGAAGATGAGGTCGTCGAGGATCAGCAAGTCCGTGTGCGAATGCTTCCTTTGAAGAGCGATGGAGGAAGAGGAGCACGGATTGAGCTTATCAAGTCCACAAGTCCCGATGGACCAATTGCTCGCTTCATCGAGAAGCGAGGAATAGGAATTCAACAGATCTGCCTGCGCATCAATGATCTTGATGCGTTACTTGACCATCTTGATGAGCATGATATACGACTCATTGACCGAAGACCACGCGCTGGAGCAGGGGGGCAGCG
>CAZMJD010000256.1:0-2224 GCA_964566385.1 uncultured Candidatus Poseidoniales archaeon
CGGACTTGAACGTCTGTGCTGGTCCGCTGCGGGAACCCCGACGATCTACGACGCGATTTATCCAGGTACTATTGAACACATCAAGGGTCTTGCCGACCTAGATGCTCGTTTTGGCACTCTGGGTGACCTGGATCTTGATGGTATCCTAACCGAGCTTTCACGCTCTGCAGGTTTACTTGACTTGGATCTTGGAGGCGATCTTGGTCCCCTTAGAGCCGAGATGCTCGACCGATTGACAACACGCGGTCACAGGCTTGATGATGTGACATTACGTGCGATTATTGAGCCATTGGAATGTGTGTATGGCCTCGCAGATCACCTTCAGGCCTTGTTTATGATGCTGGGCGATGGTCTTGTTCCCTCGAACTCTCGTGCAGGCTATCTTGCGCGAATGGTTGCTCGTCGTGCTATTCGTATGCGACATGGGCTGAACATCACTGCTGAGCTTCCAGATTTGGCGACTGCACACATCGAAGCGAATAATCTGGTTCCCTCCACTCAGACGGTTGAGGGCATCCTCGACATGCTTGGGGCAGAGGAGGAGAGATACAGAGATGTTCTCTCACGTGGCGTAGCTGTTGTCAAACGAATGTTCACCGATGTGCCCACTGATGCGGTTGGTGTGAGCGATGAGATACTGTTCCAACTCAACGATACACATGGTTTGAACCCCGATGCTGTGTGCTCGATAGCCAAGGAAAACGGTTGGTCTGATATTCATGTGCGTGAGGGTATCGATGCAGAGTTGGCAGTTCGGCATGAGGCCTCAACAAAGATTGGTCAAGTGAAGGGGTCAGAGGAGATACCTGATTGGGTTGGCGAGCAAGAACCGACCAAACCGACTTACTATTCTGACGTGTATGCTACGGAGCATGAATCACAGATTTTAGCGTGTGTTGAGCGAGAGGATGAATGGTGGATTGTATTGTCCTCCACTATCTTCTACCCCGAAGGTGGAGGTCAGGCCTCAGATATTGGTTGGCTGATGAATGAATCAGGCACTCGTGTCGAGGTTCGTGATGCGCAATCCTATGATGGGGTCATCGTACATGTCTGTGATGGTCCGTTAGAGGTTGGAGCGATGGTGAATGGAATCCTTAACTGGAGGCATAGGAAGCAAGTGATGGATCACCATACGGCTGTACACATTGTTGGTGGTGCTGCCCGTAAGCATCTAGGTCCACATATTTTCCAAGCAGGGGCCAATAAGACTGTCCATGGAGCGAGACTCGATATCACGCATCACAGACGCCTTACGATTGAAGACATCATATCAATCGAAAATTCCGCCAACGCAGTGCTAACAAGCATTCCTCAGACCAATAAACGTCTGGTCAACAGACGTCAGGCAGACTTAGAATATGGCTTTGAGTTGTACCAAGGCGGTGCTCCTAAGGGTTCGGAGATCCGAGTGCTTGAGATAGGAGATCACGATATTCAAGCCTGTGGGGGTACTCACCACGATCATCCCGCCCTAATAGGACACATTCGCATCGTTCGTGTGACCTCTCCGGCAGATGGTGTTGAGCGTCTGCACATCGTTGCTGGTGAAGCCGCACTCCTGCATGCGCAGCGCACCGAGGGGCTGGTTCGTGACAGTGCCTCGGTCTTTGACGTGTCGCCGAATGACCTTGTGGATGTTTCAGATCGCTTCTTTGAGGAATGGAAGGCACAACGCAAGCGCATTGAGGTTCTTGAGAAGGAGCTTGCGCGAGCGCTAGTCGCGGGTCCTTCTACCTCTCACCCAATCATTGACGGTGTCAGATACGTGGTGATGCAAGCCGATGGCAGTCTTGGTGAATTACGAACCATTTCTTCTCAACTTACCTCGGATGCCGAACAACCGACAGTGGCAGTCTTAGGTGGCTCAGACGGTGGTGCTGCGAATCTACTGATCAGTGTGACTGAGGATACCGTGGCCGAACGTCACGATGCCGTGGCGTTGCTGAAGATTATCTCCCCTCACATCCAAGGAGGGGGAGGTGGTCGTCCGACCTTTGCTCAAGGTGGAGGAGACCTTGTCGAAGGAATTACAGCAGCTCTCGATGCAGCGCGTCAGGAACTTGGGCTTCCTGCAACATGACCCTGTCACGTGAGGCGTTCATCTCCCGCTTGCTTGCTCCAATGCTCCCTTATCGAATACTGACACGACGATCATTTTCGCCTCATCGAAGGAGAACCAGCGTAACTCATCTATCTCATCAGCCTTCGGTGTTACCTCAGG
>CAZMJD010000257.1:0-829 GCA_964566385.1 uncultured Candidatus Poseidoniales archaeon
ATGAATGCTTTGCTGCTCTCACGATCCTGACAACGATGATAGAGCAGATTTCTACGATGAGTGAATTCTTGGACGAGTTGGTATGCCAAGGCGGTCTTACCTATACCTGCGATACCCTGGACAAGCAAGCATGTCGGTCGTGCGTCAAGCAAACCCACCATGCTTTCCAGTTCACGCGTACGGCCGAAGAACCGCTTTGGACGAGGAAGATCTGTGGTCATCGTCACGAGTTGTTTCTCAATACTCTTTGTTAGATCACGAGCAACAAGGTCACCACTGAGTTGACGCAGATCAAGAACACCATCATCCAACAGGTAACGGATGACGTCGACGATGCGCAGAGGAAATGGAGATATGTCACACGACTCACCAATGGTGGCTTCAACCTCCTCCTCATTGCTAAGAATAAGGCGAATAGGATGTTGACAGATGGTACGATGAATCTCATCTGATGCCCTGAGGCCTTCATCTGTAAGAAAGTAGGCCTTGCGCTTCCTTGCCACGCCAGTGACATGGGCTTGTCGCTCAATCAATTGTCCCTGCTCACGCAAGCCAGCGATTGCACGAGGTACATTGCTGCGGGCAATCGAAACGGCATTGGCGATACCCATCTGTGAAACTGAGAAGGGTACTTCAACAGATTCACGATGGTCTCCATAATCCCTGAGATGGAGCATGATGCGCTCTTGCACACCGGGTTTAGGGTGGGTCAGACTCACAATCCCACATCTCTGATTCAGTCATAATCCGGAACCCATTGATTGGACACAGAATCCCATTTCCAACCAGGAGCTGTCGGCACCTGTTGAGGAGCAGCTGCCTGTTGAGG
>CAZMJD010000257.1:839-2222 GCA_964566385.1 uncultured Candidatus Poseidoniales archaeon
AGTCCATGCATATGGATCAGCCTGGGCTGTAGCTCCCGAACCTTCTCCTTCAAACTCATCTTCTTCATCTATCACCGTAAAGAATGAGAAGAACAGGACCACGCCAAGGGCGGCTACAGCAAGTGCAATCACCGTGTACGTCAACCAAGCGTATCGACCAGTAGTAGCCTTCGATGCAAGATTCGCGAGCATTGAAGCGTCAGCCTCCTTGTCGACAATGATCAAGTCAGCTTCCTCATTCTTGTAGAAAACTGTGGTGTCAAGATAAGCGGTGACGCTGATCTCATTGCGACCATCGATGAAATCGGCAGTCTTGACCTTGATGCTCCAAGTTCCATTCTCATCGATGACAGTCTGCCTGCTCTTTGAATTCACTTCGAGGACAACTCTGAGACCAGGTAGCCCTTGACCATTGTATGTCCCACCTCCAGCAGCAGTGACATTCGAATTCAGAGCAGTCTTGCTAGGATCGTTTGTGTACACTGCAAACCTCCAGGCTTCGACTGCCAGATCGAATGGTTGTGATTCAACTTCCTCACCCCATGGATCCCTAGCAACGAAGATCAAATTCTGTAGATCCCACTTGTACACTTCGGGATCGAGCATACTGGCATCACGTCCAGGATTGTAAGTACAGTTCAGAAAGATATTACACTGTACGAGTCCTATCTTCGTCGCCATATCACCCTCTGCATTCTCCTTCACTGCAACGACCAGTTCATCTCCATCAGGATCGCTGAAGAAATTGCTCATATCGATATACCAGCCACGGCCCATCACTCCACAGCGTTCATCGGATTTTGAGACATCATCACACTTGAGCCGATTGGGTACATCATCCCAACCAGTATCATCGAAAACTGGGGCTCGATTCTCCTGAATATTCTCCCCACTGCCCAAGAATTTGATCTCGAAGGCTTCCCAGTTCTCAGAAGGTTGATTCTCATTATCCTTGACACGGACCTTGAACGTGTAGATCGTACCTTCTTCAAAGAGATTGGTCGGGACTTCTAATACCCATGGACCATTATCTCGCAGAGTCAGCCGCTCGATTTGATCGATAGCGCACTCATCATCCAACTGATTCGCCCGGACATAACACCATTCAAGGACCGTGACCTGACCATCGGGGTCTGTTGAATCACCAGTGAGAGTGTATGTTTCACCTTCCACTCGATTAGGGGTACTGAAATCGAGCGGATCATTGTCAATACGAAGGCGTTCTGGCTGACGTGGCAACTGGTTCTGATTCTGAATCGTCAGGCGGACCTCAACCGTTGAACAGGGTACGGGTGAATCGGAAGGATCTCTACAGAAGTCCGAATCAGCGGCCCAGAAGGTGAAGGTGTAGATACCGCTGATAGAGTCCTTGAAGTTCCAAGT
>CAZMJD010000258.1:0-2161 GCA_964566385.1 uncultured Candidatus Poseidoniales archaeon
AACAGAGTTCCTCATCGTTTATCGATGAATTCCAGTCACTTGATGCGGGAGGATTCTCTGAAATCACTGCAAGGATTCTGGCATCTGCTGAGATGCTTCTGAACGAACATTCACAAACTGGAGTAATTATTGACTGCTCAGGCGGATTGTAGTCTGAAGAGATGGGGGCGGCCGAGTTGGAATCGAGTGAGACGAATTGGGACCCCTCCCGCCCGGGGCACACTCTCCTTGAGCTTCTATCGTCAGAGATTCTAGCGAACGGTGAGGTTACCGAACAGAGATTAGGTGAGATTGCTGAGATTGCAGGTACTACCCGAGCCAAGGTGAGGGGAGTATTGGGGTATTATTCCGACCTGAAACCCGATTCATCGACTGTTCGAGTGTGCATGGGAGAAGCGTGTCGTGCGAGGGGAGCCGCGGAAACAGTGGAATCCCTTACTGAAAATGGTGAGAAAGTAGGTATTCTGCACTGCGCAGGGCTATGTACGACCGGCCCGACAGTCATTCGGGAACAGCATCAGGTTATCCCAGTCAGCAGGGAAGGGGGCGGAACAAAGATACATCTCAGTCTCGATAGCATCAGTCTCTCTCTTGGCGCGGAAATGGTGGCACTATCGTTGCTTGAGCACCTACCAGATGATGCATCCCTCATCAGAACCGGCTCACGGGGGCTCTTCGACCTTGAACCGATGGTCGAGGTTGCATCAGAGAATGGCCGTCTTGCATTTGGACCGATGACCCCTGAAGACATACCTTCCCTGGTCAATGCGATGACCACTGAGACCCTCGATGAACATCCCAAGGCGCTCGGACTCGTGGATAAGATCGACCGTCTCTCGATTCAGACTCGATATGCAACATCTAGACTTGGTGTGGCTGCACCTCTGGATATTGATGGCCAGCGAGCTGCTGGTGCTTATGTGGGGCTGGAAAAGGCAAGACAATCTGGCCCTGAGGTGGTCCTAACTGAGTTGCATGCTGCGGGGCTGCGCGGCAGAGGTGGAGCCGGTTTCCCTACTCACTTTAAGTGGCGGGCGGCAATGAATGAGCCCGATCCAGTCAAGCATGTCGTCGCCAATGCCGATGAGGGTGATGCAGGGACCTTCATCGATAGGATGCTGATCGAGGGTGATCCGCATGGTCTGATCGAAGGGATGTTGATCTGTGCAGAGGTCATTGGGGCACGGTCTGGTTGGGTGTACCTGAGAGGTGAATATCCGAATGCTGACAGGATTCTACATGCTGCTATCGAATCAGCGCGTGAAGAGGGACTCCTTGGGGATCATTTCGACATCACTGTTGCTAAGGGGGCCGGATCCTATGTTTGCGGGGAGGAGACAGCCCTGCTGGAAAGTCTCGAAGGTCGGAGGGGCGAGGTTAGAGCAAGACCGCCATTTCCGACGACTTCCGGGCTCTATGGTCATCCGACGATTGTCAACAACGTTCTCACCTTTGCAATGGCAGCTGCTGTGATGAGAGAAGGTGGAGAAACAATCGCACAACACGGCAGTGAAGCAAGCCGTGGGACTGTGGTCGCTCAGATTTCAGGTGATGTCAGCACGCCTGTCTGCATCGAAGTGCCGTTCGGTGGAACCGTGTCGGAGATGTTCGAAGCGCATTCGTCTCTTGACGGAGTCACTGCAGTTCAGATTGGTGGACCACTCGGAGGCGTGTTCAGAACTGATGAATTGGGCGAAATAGAACTCTCGTTCGAGGGCTTGGCCACAGCAGGTGGCCTACTTGGACACGGTGGCTTCGTCTGCTATGGGGGCGATTTTGATGCTAGGGCTGAGGTCATCGATTGGATGAGGTTCTTTCGCGATGAGAGTTGTGGTAAGTGCACCCCCTGTAGGTTAGGAACTCAACGAGCACTCGAACTGCTGGAACGGATTGGAACTGAGGGGGAGAAGAATGATGACAGAGTGCTCCTTGATTCCCTTGACGAGGTGATGACGTCGACCTCTTTGTGCGCACTTGGCGGATTGGCGATGAATCCAGTACGTTCGACGATGGCGCGCTGGCCCGATGCTTTCAGGGGTGGTGGAGATGACTGAGGGAATCCCGCTGACAATCGATGGAACAGTCGTTGAGGCCGTTGAAGGTGAGACCATAATGCAGGCTGCCAGAACAGCAGGGATCAAGATTCCCAGCCTCTGCGATT
>CAZMJD010000259.1:0-2141 GCA_964566385.1 uncultured Candidatus Poseidoniales archaeon
TTCAGGAGACGATATCGACATGTCCATGCGTGTCGAGAATCTTGGTGACGTGGCTATAGACCTCTTCTGGACACTTCAAGCAAGGCACAACCTCATCCAGATAGGGAATACTACGGGGAACCTCAGTGTCCAAGGAGGTGAACGCGCCCTTGTCGGACCGCTCTCGTTGACGAACTCCCCTGAGGGCGTAGTCACATTGATCCTGGCTGCCAATACGACTGGACAGGCAAACATTACTACGTCCATAGAACTCACTGTAGGCCCTCCTCCTCTGCCCTTCCTGCACGCGGATCTGAAAGAAGAAGTGGATCATCTCAGTTACAGGATCTGGAACAATGGGACTGTTTCGGCACATGCCGACATCACGTGTACGCTTGACTCAACCATGGTTGTAGAGGCAAGGATGGTGTTGCTCGAGGCAGGCTCGTTGACCGAAGTTATAGTTGACCAGAATCCTCTCGATGGCTCGTATGTATGTGCTACGACGCCTTCATCACGCATTCATGCGGATTCCGTGACGGTTGCGGCGATGGTATTCAACAAATCCAGCCCGAACTGGTCCCTCTTAGGCGACCCCATTGTAGTCGAAGGTCCTCGTCACGTTTCAGATGTTTTCGAGTTGCGAATCCCCATAGAGAATTCAGGCTCAGTTGGTGGAAATGTTAGTCTCAGACTCATTCAGAATGGAACCACCTCCGCGGGCAACAGCGTTCCAGTAGCGGCCGGTTCTAGCGAAGTTCTTTCAACTGCCGCGATACTTACGTCTGCTGGACCTCTGGCTATTTTCTGGGAAGTCCTCGACACAGATTCCAATGTTGTGCATGAACAAGGTTCTCTCAACATCACCGTCCTTCCCCCTCAAGTCCTTGATTTAGTTAGTGCCGAGGTTGTAAGTTATGTGGACACAACGTATGAGCTGTCGGCGATTCTCACCCTTAGTCTAGGAACTTCAAGAATCGTAGAATTCGAAGTAACTTCAGAAGGTATTTCCCGCCATTTTTCACACCAGCAGGTCCACCCCGGAAATCAAACTGTCCGGATCAGCGTTCCACAGGTCGATAGTGACAGACAACTGCTCCTGGTATTGCGTCAATCAGACTGGGGTGATAGGGCGGTACATTCCATGGCACTCGATGTGAATCTCTCAGAGCCCACTGCAGATCTCTCGATTGTTGGCGGTTGGCCTGACCAAGTTCTACCTGGCGACGCCCTCACAGTTCAGGCCGAAGTTACCAACACAGGTCAGTCCGCACTTGCAGAGGGAGTCCTTAGGGTGAGCCGAGCTACTGATGGATTTCTGCTTGCAGAAAAATCCACGCCCTATATTGGGGTTGGCGAATCAGCATTATTGATCTTAGATCTTGAAGAATGGCCTAGTGGGCCGGGAGGCACAGTCATCTGGCATTACCTTTCTGAGAATGGAGCTGACGCAGAGCACCAGGCAGTTCTGACTCTTCCTCGCCAAGATGTCGCCGCGTCCAAGAGCCTATCTGAGGACTTTGAATTCCGTGACATCCAAGTTGGAGCTGCACTGGGCATCATCGGAATCGCACTGATCGCAATAGGGAGGGCCGTAGTTCGTTCACCTTCGTTCACTGAAAGGGGCGAAAAAGAGTCTAACAGAGGGGGGGTGGAGGCAGAGGAATCGGCCGAGCGTGAAGTGCAATGTCCCTCCTGCGACCAGCGCCTTACGGTCCCTACAACATATCGTGGCCGAGCACGCTGCACACGTTGTGGAGAAGTGTTCTCTGCAGCACCCTCTGATGATGTTAGCGTTCAAGAGACATCCGCCGACAACAAGTCTGGACATGTCTCAGAAGAACAACCCCCTCCTCTTCCTTCAGAATCCCAGAAGGATGAAAACGACGTGAAGATCACAGAAGGGGTTCCTGAATCATCGTCGTCAAGTGACGTCATTGAGTGCCCTTCATGTTCGCAAAGCCTTCGCGTTCCGCTTGGCCGCAGACCCGCTAAAGCACGATGTCCAGCATGTGCTTCTACGTTCATGGCCCTTTCCGAATAGGACCGGTTTGATTGAAACTGTGAACCATCTCGGACTGTTATGGCTGACGAGGAGGAGCGCCTTTCAGAGGTTGGCGAACTGCGTCACCGCCTTCAATCGATGGAACTCAAACTCAAGA
>CAZMJD010000260.1:0-2127 GCA_964566385.1 uncultured Candidatus Poseidoniales archaeon
TCTATCAACAATGGAAGGAAGAACGGCTGACCTTCTTCACTTCCCTGATGGACGAACTCTGACATCCTCTCACATGATACATTGGTGGAAGCATCTAGTGGTGAAGAAATGGAATTTGGACGATTTTTCTTGGGTTCAAATCGTCCAAACGGGACCTGCCAAGGCCACTGTTCGAGTCGTTCCGAATGAAGGTTCAAGCCCTCAGAAGCATCAAGCCTCCCTCAAAGAGGCGCTGTCCGAACTCTGGGGGGTCGAGGTCACCACGACCATCGAGGAATATGCTGAGATACCTCATGGTCAGAAATGGAGATTCTCAACGTGTGAGATGAATCACATTATGGGTGACGAATAGATGGCCGATAAACGGAGCATGTAATCGGTGATATCATGCTCACGGGACGTTGCTAGCGCTCCATCTGAGAGAGATTGTCTGAGATTCTCATCGGTGACAAGACGCTCGATTGCGGCTGCAACAGAAGATGCATCACCCGGTTCAACGAGAAGGCCATTCGTACCATCTTCAATCACATCGGGAATGCCTCCTACGGGTGTTGTAATCGGGACTTGACCAAGGGCCATGGCCTCAAGCATCGCCATCGGAAGACCTTCATTGAACGATGGCAGTACAAAGATCGATGCCTCTTCACGAACACTCAGATAGTCCGCTTCTGAAAGCCAACCAAGTATCTCTATTCGTTCTCTGTGGTCGTATTCTTCTGTGAATCTTCTCAAAGCGTTGTGATCACCTGGACCTGTCATGAGCACGCGTATCTGCGACCTCACAGATTCTGAAAGAAGAGAGACTGCAGTAATCAGAGTCTTCGGGCCTTTCCTGTGCTCAAAGCTTCCATTGAAAATAATCACACATTCATCCTGTTGCTGGGGAGCTCTGGAACGTGTTGATTCAATCGGATTGGGGAGAATTCGGATATTGGTGTATCTCTTTGGAATGATGGATGAATACCACTGATCCCAACGTTCAGAGAGTGTCAGAAGGACGGTTCCACAAGATAGGAAACGGCGTATGAGAAAACGAGCCAAGAAGAATGAATTTTGATAGAATTCTTTGAATTCGGAACCATGCGCGTGCAGAACAACCTTGCTAAGAAATACACGACTCATGAACGCAAATGGAAATTTTCTCCATGTACTCATTCTACTTGCAAAATGAATGTGCACCGTGGTTGGACGATACCAGAGCAGAATGAATGGGAACATCAACCACAGAATAGCACCTCTGATACATTTCAGCAGGTTGGGACCTTCCTTCATCGTACTGAGATGAAAGTATCGAATCTCAGAAGGAGCATGTTTGAGCATCAAGCGCTCCACAGAAGACACACCCCCTCTGACGCAAAGAGACGGACCGAGCATCAAGACACGGTACACCATGAAGTAAAGAGCAGGTTCCCATTCTTGTGATTACCTACACTGAAATCAATAGCGAATTCATTGTCTGTGGTATGGGTAGATCTGGATGAATCCAAAGCCTGCACACCCCTGTGACCTCACCGAGGAGCTGCCATTCGGTATAGTTCAGAACTTCAGTCAACCCTTCACGTTCAATCCGGTCGGGAATGTCAGAGGTCTCGAGAATAATCCTGACTGCTGAAGCCCTAGTGACTGAAGTATCCGCTGGATCGACGTATTGGTAGACGAAAGCAGTAGGTTCGGGGGGAACAAGCTGCGGGGAATGAAGAAACAGAGGACCATGCCCAAGAACACTGATGTCACCAAGACCATGTTCAGCAACCATGTCCCAACACCCCTCTGTCGCAGACTGAAAATACAGATCACGTCCAACCCAGCGATGATGGATAACAGCAGCGGATACTGAAACGAGAGAGAGGAGGAGGATCACAATGAGGGATCTCGTTCCTGCAGGGGTGAAGGAGGAGGAGAACAGAAGGTGTAGTTCCTGGGTCCGAATCAGTGATGGCACAAGGACAGGGAAGGTATACAGAAAGACACGTTTCGTGAATGAGAATCCAATCGTATCAAGGGTGAAATCCTTGTACAGGAAGATAGGGATGAAGGCCGCTATTGAAAGGAGGATCGTTGAGGACTGCACATGCTCACCACTGCTGTCTCCTTTCAGAACATCAGGTACAAGCCAGTGACTGAGGA
>CAZMJD010000261.1:0-2124 GCA_964566385.1 uncultured Candidatus Poseidoniales archaeon
CACTTCATCGAACAGAGCGAGATTACCCTGATTCTGGAGGCGCAGGGTCGAGATGCGCGTCAGGCTGGTCAGTGCTGACACATTGATGTCAAGCAGTGCCACTGATGCTCGAACGTGATTCTGGTCGAGAAGTTCGCATCGCATTCTTGGTTCCTGTGTGATCACGGGTGCTTCTCCTGGAATGGTCTGAACTATGGCACCATTGACCAAATCGATGGAATACGTGCCTCCATTGATGCTTGACGTAACACTTAGGCCATTGATGTTCACTGAGACAAGACGATGGATATGCATGTCCTGATGGTCATGGATATCGATGATCATCAGATTTGGTAAATGATTCCCGATATCGATTTGAATCATTTGTCTCAGGTCGTCGACCGCCCTGACCTGGTCGACCCCTGCTCCTGTAATTGTGATGCGTCTCATGGTCCCATTCACCGAGATGAATTCAACGAATGTCCCGTTTAGGGTCATATCGACGCGTTCGTTACCGAAAAGGTCTGCTGCAATCGTCCATCGCTCGGTTCCCAGTAGTGGCACCACACGTCCTTCATCGAGTTGAAGAGGTAGAATGAACACACTGTTATTGGCTGCGTCAGCAGCAGTCGAAATACGCTCTTCGATCGCACCAGCGTTGGTAGTCAGAGCGGACCAGCTTCGGGCGGCATTGATGTCACTGAGATATGGTGAGAGCACAGTGAAGACGGTCGCCATGATGCTGATCACCATGCTCAGCATGAGGACCACGCCAATCACTTCGGAGACGCCTTCATCCCCGTCAGCCTCACTGCCCATCGTGCAGAACAAGCCGGCATCTCTCATGAAACTAGTCCCGACCCTGGTCGGTGCAGAGCCTCTTCGCCGACGTGGATTGTGAAGTCGGGTCCAGTTTGCGAACACACGCCAAGAGGTCCTGTAAAGAGATCTTCCACCTCGCACAGAACTGCAGCCTCGGCAGAATGTGGACGATTATTCTTCTCACTGAGGTGTAATAGAGCGATGGATGTAGTCTCCGGCGTGATGGCTTCAGCGAGCAGGCGAGCTGTTTGGTCGTTAGAGAGGTGCCCTAATCTCCCTCTGATTCTTTCCTTGAGGCGCATCGGGTAAGGTCCCTTTTCCAATAGGCGATCTTCGTAGTTAGCTTCAATCGAGATGTGCTGACAACTTCTGAGATGTTGGATCAATTCATCTGTAGCGTGGCCAAGGTCGGTAGCGATGGCCGCCCGATTTCCGTCGCAGTTGGAGAAAAGGAATGCCACGTTCTGTTTGCTGTCATGGGGTACTGGGATGGGCAATGCACTGATCTCACTCCCCAATTCGATGCGCTCAAGCAGTTCAAATTGGTGGGTCTCCTTTGGAAAGTTCCGGGCTCTTGATGTAGCGGTAGAGGCGTGGATGTCCGCTCCCCAACGCTTGTGGAATCGCTCGACATGGCCGGCGTGGTCACCATGCTCGTGAGTAACGAGGACTGCGCTGATGCGTTCTGGATCGATGCCGATCGAAAGCAATCGCTTTTCGATCTGGCGCAGGCTGAGGCCTTGGTCTACCAGAACATGGAGATCACCGGATGAAACCAGTGCGGCGTTGCCTCTGCTCCCACTACCGAGGTGTGTGATAGCAAGACCCATGGCAAGCGGTGAACGGCAAGGTCAATGAAGAAATCCTCTATTCACCATCTGGAGCATAGGTTCACGTCCGAACACCGCTCCATCAGGATGATATATCGACCATTGTCACATTCAGGGTGGAGCGGACGCTCTGGATGTGTCAATGATGAGGAACAAACAGGTGACATTACTCGTCACAATCCTCGTTGTCGGGGGCTTGCTCGCCACACCTCAGTTGTCTCCCTCGGCAGAAGTGGGTTCTGTCAACCCTGAGGAGGCAGATGGGGGGGGGCCTCCTGTGACTGATACCGATCGTGACGGTATTCCGAACGTCTACGAGCAGAGATTCGAGGAATCCATCGAGGTCACATCACCTGATGGTGATAGTGCAATCGTCAAAGGTCTTCAGTACAGAAACGCATCTGACAATGAGACCGATTTCGATCTTGATGGTGTCAATGCATCTTCGGAGTACTGCTGGCCCTACGCCTACGACCGGTGTTTCCTTGATAGG
>CAZMJD010000262.1:0-1685 GCA_964566385.1 uncultured Candidatus Poseidoniales archaeon
AGGGAAGAGTGCAACGCTTGGTACGCTGAGGAATCAAGCCTCAATGCAATGGTCGGCAATGAGTACTCAGAGGAGTGGCAGTGGGAGTACACCTGACCTATTTCGGGTCCTGCCCTCCCGCAGGAAAAGGCATAGGTCAGGTGATTGCGTGCACAGGTCATGGAACGGGCCAGTGGCAGGTACTGGTCAATGACTGTGACCAGGTACGCAGCCCTCTTCTTCGCTATCATGGGCGTGTTTCTGGTCCTGATCCGCTGGATGATCGATCCCGAAAGCCGTCCCCTTGCTCTCTGGGCATTCACTGGCCACGTTGCTGGTATTCTTGTGGCGGTTCTTCTGGTCGATACCCTTGTCTTTCGAAGGGTTCTGTCGTCGAACTTCTCAGTCGTTGACGGTGGTTTTTCTCTTTCATTGGCTTACTCGAATCAGGAACTATCTCCTGAGGGTCAGGCGATCAAAGAAATGCTGGAGGCATCCGACGACATCATCGCACAGGATCAGTTGGACATCATCGTTGATCTGGCACTCAAGGACATCACGGTCCTTGCCGTAGTCCTCTCTCAGATGTCCACGAGTGTTCTCAATGACAGCAATGGTATGCGGAGGCTGTATAGCAAGAAGGATCAGGTTCTACGAGCCTGCCGCCTCAAAGACCCTGAATCCCGTCCAGTCTTTCTTCTCGCAAAGGAGCTCGGCGTTGGCAAGGGGATGATCGGTCTTCTCATGACACCCATCCTTGGAGAGTTTCTCTTCCGCTGGCTCGCGGAATCTGAAGTCAAGAAATGGGATCTTCTGGCCGAAGACAGCAAGGACCGTATTCTGAAGCTTGCAATGCTTGGCAGAGTCGCATGTAGTTGCGTGATGGCGGCTTTCGATTTCAGAGATATACCTCTCAAGGATGAGAAGAAACTGATGGTCGCTTGGTTGAGCCGGCCAGGTGGCAAGTACATCGAATGGTTGTTCGGGCGGTTCTATGCTGGAGTCAAAGGCAAGGAGGCGATTCCTGCTATAGCGACCAAGAACCTGCTTGGTGTATCGATCAAGGATGATGATTGGATCTCGGTCCCTTCACCTGTCTCTCACCCTGAGTTCGAGTTGGACGACATCAATGACCGTATGATCTTCTCACTGAACACATATTTCCAGACTCTATCGTTCGCAATGCTTCTGGTCGTAGTGCCTTACTGGTTGTACAGCCTCATCAGCCAAGGTGACAATTCGGTCATGTACATCAACACTCATCTTCGTGATGCGCTGGGCACACAACCAGGTTTCGGCAGCGGTCTGACCGAATTCATCGACCAGTTTCTGGTCACGGTCATACAACTGGTGGTCTATGGTGGAACCTTTACCATCTTGATTCTCATCCCGATCTTTCTGTCTCAAGAGATCGGTTTGGTCAAGATCGATCTTGCGAACAGGGACATAGATCCCTTCGGCACCATTCTCAAGCGTCGGCTTGGCATCATCCTGAACTTCTCGGCTATCGCACCTCTGTTCGCCGCGTATCGTTACGTTGTGGCAGAGAGTGATGGCTCAGCCATGGAGATAGCAACAGCAGTCAGCGGTTTTGCGCAGACTCTGCTTGCTATACCATTGGTCATGGTCATCATGCTCTTTCAGCGGGCACCACTCGTGCCTCACATCATTCGCTCGTTGGACGGCTCGATTCTGAGGGAGCTCGA
>CAZMJD010000262.1:1695-2121 GCA_964566385.1 uncultured Candidatus Poseidoniales archaeon
GGTCACGTACAATCATCCGATGCCACGGCATGAGATGAAACTAGACAAGGAGAAGCGCACCTGGGGGGTCAACGCAATCATCTCTGGTTCGCTTGTCAAAGCGACTTCGGATCTCTTCATCGATGATGGTTCTGAGGACGGGGACGAGGTCACTGATGTTGTCCTTGAACTGCCCTCAGATGCACCGTCATCAAGCACATACACCGAGACTTCCGAGAAGCGTTTTGATTCGTATTCAGCTACTCCCGACTCTCCATACTCACCCATGGCTTCTGCAGCACCTCCTCCTCTCCCACCCTCTTCACCTGAGGTGTCGCCACCCCCGCCGCTTGGCGTTCCAATACCGCTTGAACAACCTTCGAAACCAGACGTCCCACCCCCCTCTGAACCACCCGTGTTACCTCCTCCTCCTTCTGAACCATCTCC
>CAZMJD010000263.1:0-2083 GCA_964566385.1 uncultured Candidatus Poseidoniales archaeon
ATGCACGGAAGACACTGCGCGGTTCATTCTACGAACCGCCCATGCCACTGATCCCAAGCCGAGCTGCGGTGACATCGACCCTTCGACGTGAGCCCAGCCTATGGCATCTATCCCATTCAAGATGGAAGTGTGCGGACCTCGACCTTCTTACCCTTCGACGTGGCCATCTCAATCGTCTTGTGAGTCCAATGGCTATGCTCACCGGGCAGGGCAAGAATGTGAGTGGCGGCTTCAACGATGCGTTCGGTCAAGGCAGCTTCAGCATCCTCCCCATGCCAAATTGCCTCGGGCTTGTGAACATCAATACCATGATTGTCTGCCCAACGCTGTGCAAGTGCATCCACGCCAGCTGCACCGCCACAGATAAGGCGGGTGGGCAAGCCATGAGCTGCTACCCAAGCATCCAACAGCGTCTCAAAAACTCCGTAATCGTAGAACTTCCTCGAGCCGACCACTGCCAGAACTTGAGTCATAACAACACAAATATGGTCGTTCCCATTATTGAATCTGTTCATTCCCATGGACCTGTCCAGGTTCCTTTTGATTGTTCGACAGGATATTTTGCTTGATTCTTCTGCAACTTTTCACGCGCTAATTGAATCAAATCAAGGTCCATGACACTGATGAAACGAATGAGATAGAGGAATACATCTGCAATTTCCTCCCCTAAATGTTCCAGGCGCCGGGGGTTGGAACGTATCTCGTCTGGAGTAGGATCATCCCATTGTACACATTCCAATAATTCGGATGCTTCGATGATGAGACCGGTAGCGAGATTCTTCGGAGAATGGAATTGATTCCAATCTCTCTCATCAACAAAAATCTGCATCGCGTCAATCAATTCGGCTATCGACATGAACGCGTCTGGGAGAATACGGTGCATCAATCAATGGTAGCAAGTCGTTGTTCTGCGAGCGTGATGTATTCTTCATTGATATCATAGCAGATGTAAGCACGAGATGACTTGGTAGCTGCTATGGCAGTAGATCCTGAACCCATGAAGGGGTCTAGAACTACATCCCCTTGAAATGTGAAAAATTCAATGCAGCGACGGGGAAGTTCAACAGGAAAAGGGGCTGGATGGCCAATCTTCTTTGCTGAAGCGGTGGGAAATGACCAGATTGACTTCGTCAAATCGATGAATTCCTGTTTTTCAATTGTATCCACTCTTTCACCTTCCCTCTCATCACTAGTTCTATTGAGTTTGAATTGGCCTTTACTGAAGATAAGGAGATATTCATGGATATCCCGAAGACAAGGATTGGAGGCGGATTGGAATGATCCCCATGCCGTGCTCGAACCCGCAGATGCTGACTTATCCCAAATCACCTCGCCGCGCATCAAGAAACCAATCTCTGACATCAGGACATTGACATGACTTGCAAGGGGAATGTACGGTTTCCTGCCCACGTTCGCAATGTTCACCACTGCCCTACCACCTGGCGTGAGAACTCGATATACCTCGGAGAAGACGTTGTGAAGAAGTTCCAGATATTCAGATAAGGTGAGGTCGTCATCATACTCTTTCGTAACATTATACGGTGGAGAGGTCACCATCAGATGGACTGAATTATCTGGTATCTGAGACATGTCTTGGGCATCGCCATGGATGAGGGTATCCCGCAAATGATCAGGGAAATGTTGTGCTTGTCCCGTGTCATGCTCACGCTGGATTGAGCGATACATGTTCGTGTCGTAGTATCGAGATGAATCATGCCCCTCCCGCTTCGATATCCCGAATTCAGATGTCGACGTTCCCCGTCTTCGCTCATCGGAGGTCACACAAAACGTGTGAAGCAGATGGCTCATGAGGGTTCGCGTGAAAAAAAAATTCACCTGAACCTCACAGTCAAACATGTATGGCATATCTGTGGGAGAGGAAACTGCATGAGGGCTGTGCAATATGAGCAGACATGCGCACAATTTGAACTCACGAACTCTTCGAGGCGAACGAAGACATGCGCCTCAATGACGGCTTGGCAAACCGATGGTTGCTAACCAAAGAAGAACGCCCATCAGACACCCACTTCCATAATATCCCAGAGTAAGAAAGGCAAATGCACAGGATGTGCGTAACATCCCC
>CAZMJD010000264.1:0-2081 GCA_964566385.1 uncultured Candidatus Poseidoniales archaeon
ATGGTTTGGGCTGATTTGAGCATGGTCTGAAGTTGATTATCACGACCAAGTCGCTTGAGAAGTAATCCAATATGGAAGATCAGGTCGATATCATCGCCCAATACAGGACCCAGTCGGTCAAGGGCAGCAGCGGCTCCATTGAGATCATTCGATTTCACAGCTTCTAAGGAGATTTTGAGCATCTCTCGTCGCTTCGTTGGGCTAGCACCAGAGGGGTGTTGAGGCCACGGCCATACCCCAGTAGGTGATGGAATACTGCCACTTGGTGGGCGGGATGCGATATCGTTTGGCGGAGAGGGGGTTGGTCGAACAGCGGCTGGCGCACTTTGTGAGGGACTGACAGGCAGGTTATCCGTTGCATTATCTCCAACATCTGATGGAGCGAGGCTTGCTTTAGGGATTTCATCTACTGATGTTTCTGACTTCAAAGGAGTTGCAGAGGGAAGGCCATCATTTCCACGTTCAAGTGATGGATGTTCAGTTTCATTGACCACTGATGCTGTTGGCAGGTCATCATCTGATTCAGTGACCACCACTGTTGCCTTTGGCAATGCATCACTCGACTGGCTCGATACGGGGGGAGTTGAGGAAATCTGATCAGAGAGGGGCGTGCTTGATGCAGTAATCGTTGGAGAAGGAAGAGAGGCATCTCTCGACTCTGCTGTTTCCTCGTCTTCAATCATCGTGGATTCAATATCATCGAGAAAATCATCTAGGTCATCATCTCCCATGACACTCATTTCAGAGGAATCAGAGGCTATCGCAGCGTCCTTAGGTTCAATTGAAGGAGATGCCACAGTGGATGTCAGTGCTATTGGGCCAGTATCATAGGCATCCTCGGGAACCACAGGTGATTCTCCAAGAATCTCACCAAGATCGAGGTCATCTGATGCATCTGATTCATCTTTTGCTTGAGATATCTCTGCGAATGAAGGACCTTGAGCAGTGACCATCACTGTACCATCATCATCATACTGATCGACGACAACCTCCAGATCATCGTAGCTGAGGTCCTTTATCGACCAAGCACTTATCGCAACATCATTTTCGTCAGTCTCGGATGATTCATTTGTCTCACCTAACAGAGATTCAAGAAGGTCTATTTTTCCATCATCATCAACAGTCTCTTCTTGGTCGAGCAATCTGCGACCTGTGTCATAACTACACAATGGGCAGACCGTACTCTCCTCACGGAATTCATGCCCACATTGTGGACATATTCGCACAGGTACCCGCTTCTTCCTACCAAACATGGACACGATGATTGACCGGCCAGTTCAACATGGATAAGAACTCGCTCGCTACGATTCAGACTCAACACGTCGTCGCGCTACTTATCGACCCCACGTCTTGAAGACAGTTCGTGGGTGAGCGTCGCGGCCGAATTACCGGACACCACGGTCATCACGAGCGTGGAACTGTTCTGCGTAGAATCACATCATATCGCGATCATCACCTCAACCTGATTGATCTTGAACTGGAACACGAGATGGAGGACCTCACTGATCGGCTAAAAAATTGGCCAAAACAACGTCTAACCTCAACTGGAACTGCTTTGTTCGACCTTGAAGCACGTACATCTGGATGGTTGTTCTCCGAACGAATCATTGCACTCAGAGCCAAAGGAGCGCGTCTTCCAGACCATCGCTTCGGACATGGCGATATGGTGCGTATGTCTAGGGGGCGACCACTTGAGGAATGGACGGAGGGGGTTGTTCTAGATCGTGATCACCGAACTATTCGCATCGTTGTAAGTGAGCCGCCTAGGGATCTGAAGCGTGGTGTATGGCGCATTGACAGGGGGGCGAACAGAGTCGCTCACGACCGCATGCGCACCGCCATAGAACGTATGTGTTCGGTCGAGGAAGAAGTCACAATACTGCGAGATGCTTTGATGCTCGGGCTGTTTGACCCAGAGGGACCCGTTCCAGATCCTGATAAATTCAGCAAGAATCCTGAACTCGCCGGCCTCAATACCTCCCAACGCTTGGCTGTCCTCAAAGCGACTCATCAGAGAATAACACTCATTCAAGGTCCACCAGGAACTGGAAAAACGACGACTGCTGTCGCTTCGGTACGCC
>CAZMJD010000265.1:0-2078 GCA_964566385.1 uncultured Candidatus Poseidoniales archaeon
CTCCATGAGCCTTACCAAATGTGTGCCCACCCGCGGTAAGCGCAACGGTCTCTTCGTCATCCATCGCCATTCGAGCGAATGTCTCCCGAATGTCCAGAGCGCTTTGCAGAGGATCTGGGTTACCGTTCGGACCTTCGGGGTTGACGTAAATCAGACCCATTTGAACAGCAGCTAGGGGATTCTCCAGATCCTGTCGTGTGTCACCATATCGGTCATCACCGAGCCATTCATCCTCACTCCCCCAGTAGATGTCCTCCTCGGGATGCCAGATGTCGGGTCGTCCACCGCCGAATCCTTCGACAGGCCCACCCATGGACTCGATCGCAACGATACCTGCGAGAATGAGAAGGTCAGCCCAACTGATCTTGTTACCATACTTCTGCTTGACCGGCCACAGAAGTCTTCGGGCCTTGTCGAGATTCCCGTTATCCGGCCAGCTGTTGAGAGGAGCAAAGCGCTGAGAGCCAGTTCCACCACCACCACGACCATCGCCGATTCGATAGGTTCCGGCGGCGTGCCATGTCATCCTAATGAAGAATCCACCATAGTGGCCGTAATCTGCAGGCCACCAATCCTGACTATCGGTCATCACAGCGTGCAGATCTGCCTTCAATGCCTCATAATCGAGTGACTCGAAAGCTGCACGGTAATCAAATCCAGAATCCATGGGGTTCGATTTAGAATCATGTTGATGCAGGATTCCGAGATTGAGCTGTTTCGGCCACCAATCCACATTGGTCGTTCCAGCACTACCAGAGGTCGTTGCTCCATGCATCACAGGGCACTTGTTGTCACCGTTCATGTTCTCCATCTCAATCCCGTTCGGAGGCAAATGAGTGCGAAACATAACCCTTCTGTTCGGCAAGGAACATACCATTGTTCGCCGCCAAATAGGACTAATGTCAAGGACAGAGATAATACACCGAACCTGAGAGTGACCAGTATGATTCAGTATTCGTGCTCTTCATGCGGTATGGGAGTCGTCGGGATGAAGTGTGCCTCATGCAACAATGAACTCGTCCATGACACCATCACAAAGGCGGATGGGACAGAAGTCGCAGTCGCACGGTGTCCCGATGGATGTGGCAAGATCAAGTCGCCCATGTGCTGTGGGTTGGACATGACCTGTTCAGTTTGAGGCAATCACTGGACAATCAATCATTTCTCTGAGAAACGCTGCTTGCTCCTTCTGACCCTGCTGCGGAACGACCTGACGTACTGCTCGAGGTGAATGAAGTGGGTGGCGAGACAGTTGTAGAGTTGTTGTGCATGTGAATCTCCGAGATGATGGTGTCGAACAGACCACCGGGCACAGTACCATCTGCAGAGACCACAGTGGACAACCAACTCGTCGCATTGGTTGGTAGAGTGTTGCTAGACCAACTGTAGGTGTTAGCAAGGATGGCATCCTGTGAGGTGAAGTTGTAACTGATCGAAGCATTTCCAAGATCATGACGCAATGCTGCCAATAATTGGAGGTAGAGCACGCTTGTACTGGCGTTGCTCATATCGATGATTGGACCAGCCGATGATGAGCCCCACATGGTGATAGGGTCGACACCCATTGAGGAGAACAAATCAGAGTAATCGAGGTACATCAGCAAAGTGACGTTGATCGCGAACAAGGCCACATCATCGACATAGAAAATACTGAGATTACCATCGTACATCCTCCACTCAACCTTGGTGGTCGAATTGTAACCCCAATCCTCATCCTCTGTATCGTTACCAAGGTCCTGTGAGGTAGAGACCGAGAAATTCGCCATGCTCAAGCCCAAGGTGGCGAGAGTTGTGTTGACGTTGGGCATGTCTCGCAATTCGATGATGGGAGACCGAGACCCATTGGTCCAGATATAATCGGGTGTGACCTGGTAGTAGTAGGCAAACATGGTACCAGGGATCCAAGTCAGGCGATGTCCTTGTCCAACACCGATGATCGTGTAATTCATGGTGAACGTCCCATTACCCGAAGAAGACAACCAGGGAGTGGGATCGACACTATCGCCAATGCCATCCCCATCGGTGTCAAAGCACTCGGAAGCGTTCGCAGGTGCCCAATCAAGCCCATCATCACAACC
>CAZMJD010000266.1:0-2063 GCA_964566385.1 uncultured Candidatus Poseidoniales archaeon
GGCCGGTCTGGAATGCTGAATCCCATGTAGCCACCTTCCTCAGCGTGTTTCTGCAAGGTCTCGAAACGTTCGGCAGCGTGAATAATCGCCTTAGATGGAATACATCCGCGAATCAGGCATGTTCCTCCTGCCTTGTCTCCTTCGACAATGATCGTGTCAAGACCGAGTTGAGCTGCCCGAATAGCTGCAACATAACCTCCTGGGCCCGCACCAACGACGAGAACCTGACAAGTGAGTTCGTTCATATCCAACCCTCAGGTGAAGATGGTCGTAGGATTCTCCAGCAATATTCTGAGGCGCTGAATGAGCATGGCTCCATCGTAACCATCGACAACGGAATGATCCCAGGATGAGGAAACGTTCATCATTCGTCGCACAATGATCTGACCCTCGCGAACAACAGCCCTTTCGTTGGCCTTGTGTACTCCGAGTATACCCACCTCGGGGGCATTGATGATGGGTGTGGCCCCAAGACCTCCATCACGACCTAGACTGGTGATTGTGAAGGTTGAGCCTGTGAGTTCCTCAAGTGTAGCAGTGTTGTCTCGTGCTGCATCTGTGACTCTCTTCATCTCGGCCATGTTGCCCCAAATGTCGCGTGATCCAACATCCTTGACAACGGGGACATACAGCCCTCGCTCGGTCTGTGTGGCAATACCGATATGTGATGCCTCGTAGCGTACGACCTTCCCTTCATCTTGAAGGTGATGTGCATTGCATTGAGGCAGATCGGTGAATGCCTTGTCGAGAGCTAGCATGATGAAGGGCAGATAGGTCAGTTTAGGCTGATCGGCGGTGCGGGTGAGATTGAGATTCTGTCGGAGTGTCTCGAGTTCAGTGACATCGATTTCTTCAAAGTATGAGAAATGAGGTATCGTCGAGGTTGAGTGCTTCATCTGTTCCGCAATCTTACGTCGAAGGCCGAGTACAGGTATCTCTGTGGTTCCTGCCACCTCTGTCTCAGTCTCTTCCTGAATCTCTTGAATCACGCTCACTTCCTCGTCAGTCTCTTTGACCTCAGATTCACCCTCGAAGGCATCTAGGTCTGCCTGAGTGATGCGGCCTGCCGGACCACTTCCAGATATTTGTGTGAGATCAATTCCAGCTTGTGTTGCCCTTCGGCGAACAGCTGGCGAGGCCCTTACCCCCCTGCTCGCACTGGCAGTGATGGGTTTCGGAGAGGCCTGGGCGCCGGATTCTGATTCTAGATGTTCAGCAGATTCCTGTTCCGCAACCTCCCTTTCCTCTTCAGTCTCTTCTTCTGCTTCACTCTCACCATCCACTTCAAGGATGATCAGGGTCGAGCCGACCGGAATCATGTCTCCAGGTACTCCTGCGAGTTCTGTCACCGTGCCATTGACACTCGAAGGAATCATCACTGTGGCCTTGTCGGTCATCATGTCTACGAGTGGTTGATCCTCGGAAACCCTGTCCCCTTTAGCGACGTGCCACTCTACTATTTCTCCCTCGACCACACCTTCTCCGATATCGGGTAATTTGAATTCGAATGTTCCCATATTCAGCCCTCCATTGTTCTCTGCATGGCGATGATGATGCGTTCGACGCTCGGCATGTATTCCCATTCAAGTGAGTGTGGAAATGGTGTGTCCCACCCTGTGACTCTCTGGATAGGGCCTTCAAGATGCCAGAAACACCGTTCTTGCACGAGTGAGAGGACCTCTCCTCCGAAACCAGACGTCCTTGGAGCCTCATGGACGATGACGCATCTTCCAGTACGCTTGACAGATGTCTCGATGGCTTCAAGATCGATGGGAACGAGTGTACGTAGGTCGAGAAGGTGTGCATCCATACCACTCTCCTCGATCGCTTTCTCGCACACGTGGACCATTGTTCCCCAAGAGATGACTGTGACCTCATCTCCTTCACGAATTGTGCGAGCCTTGCCCAGTGGGACGTTGTAGTGCTCTTCGGGAACCTCTGCTAGATCGTGATTAGCCCACGTCGGAACGTTGTGTGGGTCTCCATAGAAGGGCCCTCGGTAGATCCGTTTTGGCTCAAATAAGATGACTGGGTCGTCAGATTCTATGGCGGACAGCAATAGT
>CAZMJD010000267.1:0-2051 GCA_964566385.1 uncultured Candidatus Poseidoniales archaeon
CGCCCAAGCAGCCCAAGCAGCCCAAGCAGCCCAACCTGCCCAAGCAGCCCAACCTGCAGAATTTGCTACTCAACCCGATATCGAAAATGATCCTTACAGAGTTCCAGGCTGGCGGTGGGATCCGGATGCCCAAGAATGGGTCCCTGACCCTACAACGGCGCCGAAATGATGGCTGAAATTGACCGGGAGAGCAATGCCTTCAAAGTCCATCGCGGTGACCATATGAGCGGATTCGATGTCTGATTCTGACGGGCCGAGGGCACGACGTCTGAGGAGAGTATGTCTGGAGAACGATCTTCCGCTTGATGGAGACGCTACTGCTCTTGAATCTAGGCTTGTCAGAGCTGGGCTTCTAGAAGCCCGTGGGGAGGGATTCGAACACTTTGGAACTGAATCAGTTCAAAGAACATCTGAACCATTGACAGAATCGCAGCTTCATAAATTGAAGAAGCAGGAATTGATTGACAAAGCTCAGGAGTTAGGGGTTTCAACTGCAGGAACAAAGGCAATTCTAGTTGCTGCAATTCTCAGTGCTGAAAGAAGAACACATGGAACTACTCCGTCGACCCCAGTGGGGGAAAAAGGCGAGGGATTTGCAATATCCAAGAAAAATGACGTCCTGCATGACAAAGAAATCTCACTCGATGAACTCGCAGAAGACCTCGATACTCCAGAGGTCGAAGAAGAGGATTTGATTCTCGACGCTGCCATCCTTGACGAGGTAGATGAAGAAATCACTGAAACCAAAGAGGTAGCAAAAATCACTAGGGCAATGATCTCTGAGCGAATTGCATGGTCGAAAGAGGCGATTGCAGTCGTGGCAATTGTTGGCATGCTCGTGATTGGAGGAGTTGCATGGTGGCTGTTGAGAGATGTGCCATTTTCACCACAACCCCCACGATTCGGCGACACCATCGTGTACGATATCAACAATGGTTCACTCTATATCGATGGAGATGAGCTCATCGATATTATTGTGGAGAGTCTTAATCTGCAATCCATTGAAGATGAGAATGGTGAGATATGCTCGCCCATCACTGGAACGTTCAACGCGCAGAATGGACGCGCAGAATGGCTTGATTCAAAGAACGAAAAAATCGGCACCAGTCCTCAGAATGACGCAGTGGCAGGGGCTACATGGGCACGTGACGGTTACGGACGATGGCACTTGACTGCTGCCAGAGAAGTTGACTTAAGAGTTGAAGCAGACATCGATATCAAAGTCAATTGTGGTACGAATACCAGGGCAGCTAGTACAGTAATACTAACAGCCACAGATATCGAAGCCAGCCTTCATCGAGATATCGTTGAAGAGGATCCTGTGCGTTCAGACGTATCTGCGAATCTGCAAGAACTCAGTACTGACACGGGCCAACCTCCAATGAATCAGATTTCGCTCTCATCAACAACTTTTGGTGATGGGGATTCCAGCATTCTCGGGGAGATTGGATTGTCATTCAACCTTGCCAATCTATTACCATCATTGACCGAACCTCTCGAACCAAGCCTTGTTTCCGACATCATTGGACCAAACGCCTTGCTTGTGAGGAATGCGAATGGCACACATGCCGGATGGTACTGGGAGGTGAAAGACACCACAGAAGTCAAGGGTGGGGTGAAAGGATTGAGAGTTGTTGCCGAACGTATCGATTTGGGAGCCACATGCCTAGGTTATCTTCGCACCACCTTGACTGTCGTCGAGGGCTGGCCATGGCCTGCAGAACAATCACTTGATCTGTATTACAACGATGATTATGGTCAAAGTGACCCTGCTTGCAAAGATGATGGGTTGCTCAACATAGCTACTGGCCTAGCAGCTCCTGAGGGAACTGTAAGCCTGCGATATGACATGGTGGTTGATGACTACACACCCGGTGAACGTACGATACCATTCGGAGTAAGATATGATGGCTATGAAACTCCATCTCCTTCAGTCGTGGCATCGGCAATCTATGACTGGGAGAAAGGAGACGGGTACATGGCAGACATGCGTACGGGGGTCAATCTGACACTTGAAGCAAGCATTGATTGTCTTGACAATGACAGTCTCG
>CAZMJD010000268.1:0-2047 GCA_964566385.1 uncultured Candidatus Poseidoniales archaeon
CATAATCGACATTGTAGACCAGCCAAGAGCATCAAGATAAGGAATAAATTGGAACGCTGCAATCGTCCCGAAATCCCCTATTGAACAACCGATCAGGCACCACTTCGTATTGTGTGCACTCTGCCTCCAGAGAGGACCATCCTTCCAATCAAATCCACTCATCTCTTCTCCTATGCCGTAGCCAGCCCCGGAGATGGCATCCTCGAGTGCCGAACGCTCGATTCCATCTGCAGAGATGCTCGCTTTCCCTGAATCGAGACTCACATCTGCAGAGATGACGCCGGAGGTCCCTTCCAAGGCTTCTTTCACGCGACCAGCACAGGAGGTGCAGGTCATTCCCGAGACGGGGATGACAAAGGTCTCGCCCACGCACTAACCTCTGTCTGGCTGTATTTCAACATGGCCTCACCTTCATCTCCTACATCCAGACCTCGTTGTGGTCGGAATGATTCAATACACGCGGTGAGGACGCCGCGCCATGGTGGTACCAACCAGCACTGGGGACCTTGACCCGGTTGCCCTTGAGACCGCTATGATGAAGATTTGGTCAGATGAGGAGACGTTCGTTCAGTCCATTGAGACGCGTCGTGAGGGTGCAACTCCCTTTACCTTCCTTGAAGGACCTCCGACAGCCAACGGACGTCCAGGGATTCATCACGTCCTCTCACGTCTGTTCAAGGACATGGTCTGCCGATGGAAAACCATGGAAGGACATCTTGTTGAACGCAAAGGTGGTTGGGACACGCATGGCCTGCCCGTTGAGATCGAGGTTCAGAAAGAGTTGGATCTGATGTCGAACGAAGCGATCGAGGAGTACGGCATGGAAGCGTTCAATCAACGCTGCAAAGAGAGCGTTTGGACCTACGAAGAGGCTTGGAGGGAGATGACAGAGCGCATGGGGTTCTGGGTCGACATGGATGACCCGTACGTCACCCTTCATGATGAGTACATCGAATCAGCATGGTGGTCCCTCAAGCAGATGTTCGAGAAGGGTCTGTTATTTCGAGGCCACAAGGTGCTGCCATACTGTCCACAGACTGGTACCAGTTACTCCTCTCATGAGGTAGCGTTAGGCTACAAGGAGGTCGCAGAGCCAGCGGTCTTCGTTAAGTTTCCACTCGTTGATGATGATGCATCTGTCCTTGCTTGGACGACCACTCCTTGGACCTTGCCCGGAAATGTAGGGCTTGCTGTGGGGCCAGATGTCACTTATTGCCGCATCCGAATCACAGCACCACCCTCGAACTCTTGGGAAGGCCGAGGTGGCGCTGAGGTAGGTGAGGAATTGATTCTCGCTAAGGATCTGATTGGTGACGTCCTACGTAATCAGGTTGACATCATTGCAGAATTCCAAGGGTCGGAACTCGTGGGTAAATCGTATCGCCCACTGTTCCCTGGTGCTATAGATGGCAGTGAACATCCCGCTGCTTGGACGATTGTCGGTGCCGATTTCGTGACCACAACAGATGGTACTGGTGTTGTTCATACTGCAGTGATGTATGGTGAGGATGACTACCTCTTGGGAATGGAGGTTGGTTTCCCAGCTCAGCATACCGTTGACATGGAAGGGCGTTTCATAGCGGGTGTTCACCCACTGTTGGATCATCGCTACGTCAAGGATTGTGATGACGATATCATTGATGTTCTCTCAGATCAGTCATTGCTCTACCGAGAGCACACTTACACCCACGACTATCCACATTGTTGGCGCACCGACCATCCACTCCTGTACTATGCCATGGATAGCTGGTTCGTTCGCATGACTGCCGTCCGAGATCAGATCACACAATACAATTCAGAAGTTGAATGGGCACCTGAATGGACTGGCACGAAGCGCATGGGTGAGTGGTTGTCGAACATTAAGGACTGGGCAATCAGCCGTGAGCGCTACTGGGGTACACCTCTTCCGGTGTGGATCTGTCAGGAATGTGGTCACCAGCATTGCATTGGAAGCATCGAAGAGATGGTCTTGCTCAAGACTGATACATCACCCGTACCCCCTGAACTACATCGTCCCTACGTGGATGATGTCCATCTGTCATGCACT
>CAZMJD010000269.1:0-2038 GCA_964566385.1 uncultured Candidatus Poseidoniales archaeon
CAGGTCCATGTCTCCATCTGCATCGACATCGCCCACGGCCACAGAACTGGTGGATTGATCAGTAGGACTCTGCCAAGATGGCGAAGAAGCGAAGATTGTTCCTGAATTGAGGTGAACAGAGACCCTCCCATTGGAAACCGCTTCAATCAGATCAAGGTCTCCATCTGTATCGATATCTGCTAATTTGACATCCATCACACTTCCACTATTCCCCGTATATCCACCTTGCCACGAAGGTGAAGAGCCAAAATAAGTTCCAGAATTTTCGAACGTGACCACTCCTACAGTCAACACCCCAGCGATGAGATCGAGATCATTATCTCCATCGATATCTCCCCAATCAAGACTAGAGTATCGAGATACAGGTTTTGAACCACCATATAGATGGGACCAGACAGCGTTTGTGGAGAGCGTCCCTCCCTGATTCTCAAAGATCTGGATTGGCCCCTCAAAATTGGCTACTGCAAGATCCGCATCACCATCCGCATCATAATCTCCCCATGCAATGTCCATTGATACCAATGAGTCTGAACTATTCCATGCAGGCGTTGATTCCAATCCATTGCCATGATTGAGATAGACCTCATTCTTCGCTCCATTATTCCCTATTGCCAAGTCCATGTCTCCATCATTATCGACATCTGCCCAATCGATCGCTATCGCCGCAGAACCCTGAGAAATAACCTTGACAGGACCTGAATTGAACGTTGCTGAAGGAGGATCAGATACACAATTCGCAGTAGGAACAAGACAGGACAACCCTCTACGAGAAGGGCCAGCAGGAAGGGCTGGGTCCATGATGTGATCATCATCAGAGTTGATGACTCCATCGCCATCCCAATCGGTTGATGAAACCGAGTAAGACCGCTGTGGCTCCCACCATTGATCAGTCAAGATGTGGTAGCCACCGGTCCCATTCCCGATCTTTGCAGAACGACCAAGTGACGTTGCTATCGAATGGAACTCTGAATCAGACTCAAGGAAGTTCTGTTCTTCCTCTCTCTCAATGGATGCCGAAGTGGCCGCAACCACCAGCAGCAGGCAGAGTAGTGCTGCAGCCAACCTCGGGTCCACGAATTGTGAGTGCAATGATGATGCGATAACGGCTTCGCAGAAGCGATGAGAGGAACAGCAAGCGTTCTTGACGCTCAGAAATCAGACCACATCCCTTTTGACAACCTCGCACATGCCAAGGATGATGGACATGGCAGAAGGAGAGCATGGTGTTTCACAGAAGGTTGGCAAGAAGGTCTATCAGAAGAAATTGTTCGAACTCCAGCTCGAGTTGATCAAACTCCAGGAATGGGTCAAGGAGAAGGGGCTCAGAGTAGTGATCATCTTTGAAGGCCGAGATGCGGCAGGCAAAGGAGGAGTGATCAAGCGGATCAGGCAATTCCTCAATCCACGCATTGCCCGCGTCGCTGCTCTTCCCGCACCCACAGAGAGGGAGAAGACACAATGGTACTTTCAGCGCTACGTCAATCATCTTCCAGCAGCAGGTGAGATGGTCCTCTTCGATCGGAGTTGGTACAACAGGGCAGGGGTCGAGCGAGTCATGGGCTTCTGCAACGAGCAGGAGTACGAAGAGTTCCTGCGTTCATGTCCAATGTTCGAGAGAATGCTCGTCCGGTCAGGAATCATCCTGCTGAAATACTGGTTCTCGGTCTCCGATAGCGAACAGCTCAAGCGCTTCACAGCCCGACTTGAGGAGCCCCACAAGCGATGGAAACTTAGTCCAATGGACCTCGAATCGCTGACAAGATGGGAGGACTATTCCGAGGCGAAGGACATCATGTTCGCTCACACGGATACGAAACAGTGCCCGTGGCATGTTGTGAATTCAGAGGTCAAGCGACATGCACACCTCAATTGTATTCACCATCTTCTATCCATGATTACATATGAGGACTTGACGCCAGAGCCCATCGATCTGCCTGAACGAAAGCAGGCCAGAGGATACGTGCGCCCACCGATGTCTGAGCAGACCTTCGTGCCCGATTTCCATCTCACCATGATGGATTGAATCGAGCCCTCAAAC
>CAZMJD010000270.1:0-2035 GCA_964566385.1 uncultured Candidatus Poseidoniales archaeon
AGAGATTTCGCTGAGTGAAGAGCTGCTTGAATCTCAGCTTGGGAGACAACACCTCCTGACGACATGGTGAGCGATTCTCCGGTATCGGTCATGGAACGTCGTCGATCCTCGGAACCAGTCATTTGGAGAGATGTTTCAATGATCTGCTCACCCTCATCATCATCTGACCTCATGGACATGATGACGAACACGAGTATCGATACTACAATCACTGCGAGAATCGCAGCATTACGAGGAGTCGCCAGCGCACTCTCTGAACTCTTTTCGATGAAGGGTGCTGAGCCGCCGGTGATTTTCAACACGACACTCTGGTTGGTCAACTGAATGCCTTCAATTTCAGGACCGGATACCCAGATTGTGATGCTGGTCGCTTGAAGTTCTGCAAGAGGAGTGAAGCGCATAGAGATCGAAGCAGACTCCGTGGGAGGGATTGAAGGAGGAGAGGAAAGAACCTCGATTGTAACCCCTTCAACGTCCCCATACCTGATCGAAGGGGTGCCAGGGATATTACCCACGTTCGTGATGTTCAAGTTCACAATCACTCCATCCACAGGACTGACACGCAATCGTTCATCCGACTCTAACTCAGCATCAAAGACTGCCCCCTCTGCCACATCAACAGCAAGATTCGTGGTAGTGCTCAACTCCCCACCACTATATCTCCCACTAAAGGTGAACGGGATGATGAGGCTCTTGGGCGTCAAACCAGATGGAGGGCGGAGATACATAGTGACCTCTTTTGATGAGAATGGAGAAAGCGTGCTTGGTGGCCGCTCGATAAGATCGAATGACCTGACCCAGCCTTCATCCATGTAATCTGGGTCGAGGTTCAATTGAATGTCGTTCAAAGGTAGATTACCATCATTCTGTAGTATGGCCTTGACGGTTCCCGAAGTAGCTGGAGCACAGGTCAGAGAATCTTCCGAGAAAGTGAGTGAGAGCGATCTGAGAGCCGACACAACAAATTCAGGGTTGAAGGTCTGAGTCTGTTGAACGAGGATGTCAACGCCTCCTTCCTCCTTCTCGTAAGGTCCGACCACCTTGATGACCAGAACGGCTTCATCTGACTCAAGGGCGGTTGAAGAGGCCATGATGGAGATATTCACCTGAGTGTTGGAAGAGGGAGGGACCGTTGCCATATCACTTGTGAATTGGGACCCACCATCCAATGACCATGTGCGCTCATCGATCGTTCCATTCAGTTCGATCTGGACGGGTTGATTACCCATGTTCATCACAAATATTATCGCTTCAATCACGCCACCAGATGTGATTGGAATAGGGTCAGCACTCCATGCACCTGGACTATAGTCGACATCTCCAATGCGAAGCATCGTACTATATCTTGTCAGAGAACCAACGGTGAGAGTATAATTGAGGTCAGCTTCAATCGTGGAGTTGCCCTGATGGACGACCTGGCATGAGATTGTGGATGTCTCCCCGCTGGCAGGATAACCTTCGACAACATCAGGAACCGTCACCGTTCCTAGCACAATGCGAGGTATAGAGACGGCCAACGAAGGAAGATCGATTGAAGAAGTGACAGAAGCATCTGTGGTCAGATCTACGACCCAACCGCGATCAGAGGCACAATTCACGCGTAAATCGACCTTTGCGTTACCTTCGTTCCTCAAGGAAAGCGAGAATTCACCTGCTTCACCAGGGTCTGCTTCAATGTTCGGACGATTCTGATATGCTGCGACATCATCGTATCTGAGGATCGTGAAATGAATTGTGCGAACATCGATTACCGACGGCATCGTCTCAGAGAACACCCTCAAATTGACACGATAACGCCCCTCTGACATGTAGGATGGAGGGTCTGCGTTCAGATCAACAGTCGTGTCTGCTATCCGTAATGTGAATGCAGTCGTGTTGTTCGACAAGGTGGTTGGCCCGAGGTTGAACTGCGTGTAACCTTCAACTGTCTGAGCACGCCATCCACCCATGGCTCGGTCCATGACGCCATTATCCCTGATCTTCAGGACCTCATCAATCTCAAGGAGGAATTGCTCACTCTCAGTACCCTCATTGA
>CAZMJD010000271.1:0-2021 GCA_964566385.1 uncultured Candidatus Poseidoniales archaeon
AGGCTCAGATTATTGTGTTTGATGTTGGGCATCTTGCGGATGAACGCGTTGTTTCCGTGGAGGGTTGTGATTACATCGCTTAGATGAGAGATGCTGCGAATTTTGCCTTCGCTAATCGAAGTGTTCTCAGCCATCGTCTAAGAGATGCCTTGAAGCAGATCTTTGGTAAGGACACCGAAGCAGACGTCGTCTATGACGTCGCTCACAACATCGTGCGCAGAGAAGATCACAAGGTGGATGGAGAGGAGAGGGCCTGCTGGGTACATCGCAAAGGAGCAACACGGGCCCGAGGTGGCGATCACCCAACTCTCGAATCATTTGCCCGAGGAGTGGGGCAACCAGTCCTCGTACCAGGAGATATGGGTAATGCTTCGTGGGTGCTTGCTGGACCTGAACGCGGTGAGAACATCGCATTCGGGTCCTCATGCCATGGCGCTGGCCGACGGCTCTCAAGAACTGCAGCTAGGGCTGCTGTCGATGCTGTTGAACTGAAGCAACGATTAGCTGACAAAGGTATCATTGTGAGGGCAAGGAGTGAGGCTATGCTGAGTGAAGAGGCTCCTTCAGCCTACAAGGACGTAGACGACGTCATCGATCTGACTGAACGCGCGGGCCTTGCACGAAAAGTCGCACGAATGAGACCACAAATCGTCATCAAAGGATGATCACATGCAGTAGCCAAGACGGGGGTGTGCAGGGTGCTTAGGTGCTGCACCAGATGCCACTCCGTCGGCTTCCTCGAGAATAACGTTGATCAACGTCGTCACGAGTGATTTCAATTCGTCCACTTCTTGCTTCAGGTGCTCTACGGCTGTTTCTCCATCCATTGTTCCCATCCCATCTTGGCCCGAAGACCGGTGCCGGTTCTGGAGGTCCGGTTCTTATGGATTTGGCAGGAAGTCACGAGAAGACATGCATATTGAACCACCTGATCTCAAGCCAACAAGCCATCAGCCCTAGCCCGCAGAGAGGCAGGAGATTCAGAACCCATCGAACGGTCAGTGACTTCACCATCTTTGACGTACAGAAGAGTGGGTATGGACATCACGCCATGCTTGCCAGCCATTGACTGATTGAGATCGATGTTGATCTTCAGCACTGCAACCTGACCTTTGAGATCAGCAGCAATCGTAGCAAGAGCAGGAGCGATGGCTCGGCAGGGACCGCACCATGGTGCCCAAAAATCAACGATAGCCGTCGGCCAGCGCTCAAGTGCTTCATTGAACTCGGAATCCTGAATATCCACGGGTTGGTCTGGCCATTCTCCTTCAGCGATGTCAGTAGGTGTAACTCCCATACCAACACGTCATCAGTGCGGTATTTGAACCTTGATTTCAGGTGGAACCATCTGGAGGATAGTACTGTGCGATTTGATCTACAGTCCATCCAGATTCTATGAATCGAATGATGTTATCTTCGTTGAGAGATGTGCGCCCTGCGAGTGCTGTGATCTGTTCAGCATAGGGATTAGAGAGAGTGGGGTCGGGAACTACAGCTGGTGTGGCCACAGGTTCAGGCGTAGCAGCAGGAATCACATCTATCTCTGTCGTATCGACCTGATCTGAACCATCCCAATCATACTGTGAAGTGAAGTCTGCATCATCCGACCACATGCTATCTGAATCACGCCCCTGACGCAACACAACAATGATCAGACCTGCTAGAACGAATATCACGATAGAAACTAGGCCCACAACCGTCGGGACTGATGTCGAAGCAGAGGAGGAGGCATCTCGAGAGGCGGGTTTTGCAGCGGTGAAACTAGGCACGGTGAATGTCTGATTTGAGCCGTCAGCATGTTCCACAACCACGGCTAGATTTGGTGTGCCGACGAACAGAGTATCATAATCGAATTCGACGGTGACACGTGAGAGGTCATCTGGGCTCATCTCAAAGACAAAGGAAGATATCACGAGATTCGACTCCTCCACGAGAGAGACATTCACTTCGCCATCACGACTTCCAATCATCTCGACCACGGCAGTGATTCGAACGGTCTGACCTGCAACAGGAGCCTGAGG
>CAZMJD010000272.1:0-2020 GCA_964566385.1 uncultured Candidatus Poseidoniales archaeon
AGGACTGAGGATTCTCAACAGGCGTGACATCACACCCAGAGGTGATCTGCGATGAAGGTCTCCAATCAGAAGCGAATGGCTGCTGACATTCTCAAATGCGGAATCCACCGCGTGTACATCAACCCGCTGTACATCGATGAGGTTGCCAACGCAGTCCAGAAGGAGGATGTGCGCAGGTTGATCGATGATGAGATTATCAGTTCCCGGCCTATCAAAGGGACCTCAAGGTCCAGGGCACGTATTCGAGCTCAGCAGAAAGCAAAGGGACGACGACGTGGGCACGGTTCCCGAAAGGGTAGCAAGAACGTTCGGCAGCCAAGGAAGAGGCGATGGATGATGAACATCCGGGCACAGCGAAGGATGCTCAAAGCCCTACGCGAGGGCGGTGTCATCAACCGCTCCCAGTACAGACGATACTATCTCAAGGCTAAGGGTGGCAACTATCGAAGTGTGAATCACATGAAGAGTCAGTTAGAGACAGATGGAATCGAGGGGGTACAGTAGATGGCACGTGCAGACTCAAGGATGCGGCCTCGGCGCCGGCGACAGGGCCGGACGGATTACCATAGAAGGTTGAAACTCCTGCGCTCGGAGAAACCGAGAGCTGTCGTGCGCCTGACGAATCGTAGAGTCATCGTTCAGATTGTCCAGTACGAAGCAGATGGGGACAAGGTCCTCATCACTGTCGATGGGGAAACACTCGTGAGGGAGTTTGGTTGGCCGAAGGACGCTAGCCGTAAATCGATTCCCGCTTGCCGGATGGCAGGCTATGCTGCAGGAAAAATGGCACTCGCAGCAGGAGTCAACAGTGCGGTACTCGACATCGGCTTAGCGAATGCAACGGCAGGTAACAGAAGATTCGCAGCACTCAAAGGATTGCTTGAAGCCGGAATGGATGTGCCCCACTCCGAAAACATTCTTCCCAGTGAAGAGAGATCTGATGGTCAGCATATCGATGCGGCTCTAGCTAAGGCGGTTCAAGCATGTGTGACCAAGATCGATGAGGTGGTAGGATGAGCATAGCTTTGGAAGACGGTATAGGAGAGGCAGAAGGTCCAATCTGGGCGGGTATGACTCCCGACATGCTGACCAAGGAACAGTTGGACATCCTGAGAGTCTGGGAACCGAAAACGAAACTCGGTAGACTTGTCCACTCTGGACAGATCACCGACATTGAGACTATATTCACTCGGCGACTCCGCATCATGGAACACGAAATTGTCGATCTTCTGATGCCTGACCTCGATGATGACATCATCAAGGTCAACATGGTTCAGAGAATGACTGACAGTGGTCGAAGGGTACGATTCTACGTCATGGCATGCGTTGGGAATCGAGATGGGTATGTCGGTCTTGGAATCACCAAAGGCAAGGAAGTCGCATCAACTATTAGGAAATCCATCAACGCTGCAAAACTCAACCTCATTCCAGTCCTGCGTGGTAACGGGTCATGGGAATCCAGTTCGGGTGTAGGACGAAGCATCCCCATCGAGATTACGGGGCGATGTGGGTCAACTAGGATCACTCTCAAACCTGCCCCTGAAGGAAAAGGTCTGGTGATAGGTGAAATCGGGCAACGGGTTCTGAGTCTTGCTGGGATCTCTGATGTCTGGAGTCACCGCAAAGGACAGACACGTACTCGCATCAATTTTGCACGGGCCGTGTTCAATGCACTGAAGAAGCTCAACAAGGTCAAGATAAGCCCCTCCCATCATGAGAAATTGAACATTATTCGAGGGAGGATGAACACATGAGCTGGCTTGTCGTCCGGGTTCGCTCAGGCATCAAGGTTCGCAAGGATATCAAGGCAACAATGGACATGTTGAACCTCACTCGAGTCAATCATGCAACCATTGTACCAAAGACAGACGCGTATCTTGGAATGCTACGCAAAGCCAAGGACTACATCACGTGGGGTCACGCAGATGCGATGACCATCGAGATGATGATGCGTGAGCGTGGCCGCATCACCGGCGATGCTCATCTGGATGATGATCACGTCGCAGGAAATTCAGATTAT
>CAZMJD010000273.1:0-225 GCA_964566385.1 uncultured Candidatus Poseidoniales archaeon
TGTATGATTGGAAGTGTTATGACCATGAGGAGTAGGATCGTTATCACCACTAGATGTCCAAGAATCGCAAATGATGTGTCCTGTAGAACCAACTCATGAGCGACAGAGACATCGATCATCGAGTGGATGAGAACTGGCATGACAAGTCCAAATCTGAGGTACGCAATACCGAGCATGATACCTGCAAAAACCGTTGGTGGGACTTTCCAAGCACCATACCCTGGC
>CAZMJD010000273.1:235-2000 GCA_964566385.1 uncultured Candidatus Poseidoniales archaeon
GGCAGATGTAGAAGACCAAAGGCGACCGAAGCAAGCACAACCAATGCAATCCCATCTGGAGTGAATCCCTTTCTATCAGGTCCAAATATCAGGGCATGGCATCTTTCTGACCATGTAATTCTCCGCCAGAGAACCAAAGGAATCCCAATAAGAATCAGTCGGCCAACAATTTCCTCCCAGAACCCTGCATTCATGAGCAAGAGCCATAATTGCCCATCTGGTAAAGCGGCAAAGTCAGGATTCGTTACTCGGACACCTATGATATGGGCAATAGCGCCTCCTACGAGACTACCTGCTACAATGACTGAAACCCCTAATCCCACGCCTGCAATCTCTTGTCCCCTATCTCTCCCAAATGGATGGGTGACCACAAGAGCATATGTGAGAAATGCCATCAGAGCACAGGCCCACATCATTCTCCAAGGATCTGTCCATACCCACCAAATACCAAGGAGTTCAAAGGTCCATGGACTTGGTCCTGCCATCGGCAGGGTCCGCCCCCAATCACCAGCACGCCATAACAATCCAATCTCAAGAATTGGAATCAAAAGAAGTGTGGTAAGGCAGTACCACCACCAGATATTGCCCACAATCGCTTGATATGAATCCCATCGCTTCTCCACGCGAGCAAGGTGCCGTACCAGGGGGTTATCCACCTTAAGTTCGGGCATGATAGGGCACCATTGGCGAGCACGTAAATAACGCACAGCCGCGTCGGTGTATCAGGGAGAGGTAGTGGATGACAGAGATGGAGGCCGATGCACCAGTTCCAGGAGATGAGGTTGCCCACTTACAGGAACGTCTCATTCAAGAGACTGAACGCTTGACAAAACTGTTCGACGCCTATGAAGAACAGCACAAGGAATTGCTAGATACGAGGGCTGAAATCGAAGTTCTTGAGCGCGAAATTATCGAAAAAGAGATTGAGCGTGAAGGTGTAGAATCACTCCTACGCGATAAAGACGATAGATACCGGGATCTGGAAACAGATCTCGCTAAATCGAACAAGCGCCTAGAGTACTACGATATCGAATTACCAAAGATGGAAGAGAAATATACTCGTGAGAAGGAACGCCTTGGCCGCGTATTTGAACTTGCAGAAGAATTGGATGATGATCTCCGCCTCGCGGTTGCTGAAATGAAGGCCCGTGATGATTGGTACATTGACCACATGCAATTGTTTGAAGATCTGAATAAAGCCATCAAACAACGTTATGATATGGTTGAAGCAGCGGTTGAGACTGAACGCAAGAGCCAACATCGTCGTCGAGCTTTCGATGATCAAATCGCTTCTTTGGTTGAAATGAGAGCTGCAGAAATGACGATTGATGAAGCCGAACAGACACTTGTTGATTCTACACCGGCCGCTGAAGAAACAAATGATGACATGGATGAATCAGATGATGACGCAGTTCCCGAATCTGTGGATTCAGATATCGGTAGTGAAGTGATCGATGATGATGAATCAGAACCTGAGCCAGATTCTTCCAAGGATTCTAGCGATGACGAAGAAGTTGCTGAGGATGGGCCTCCCTCTGTGGAGGAACAGACCTACTCTGAATCAGTTCTTTCACGCGTGATGACGTCCTACAGCATTCCTGATTCAGATAAGGGTGCTTTCCTAGCTTTCGCACAAGATTATGATCATGACAATAATGGATATCTCAAATCATCTGAACTTGAGGATGCTGCCAAGGCGTGGTCCACCCAATCTGAATGATTCATCTGAGTGGTCAGGTTACGTCAGACCGTGGGTTCCATGAAC
>CAZMJD010000274.1:0-1994 GCA_964566385.1 uncultured Candidatus Poseidoniales archaeon
CAGATAAGATTCTCGAACCCTTCGATCCTGCAAAGCATCTTGAGAAGGAACGAGCAGATTTGGCATCAATGTGGTTGATCCTCACATATGCTGTTTTTATTGCCTTGGTATCGAGATATCTTCTCCTTCCCAGTTTTGACAGTGCAGATGTGGATATTCTATGGGTGGGCCCCCTCCTTCTAATATTCACCATCGCTCCTCTGCATCGAGCGGTTCTGTCATCTAATGCTGAACATTACAATGGTGGAACATGGTTCAAAGCGAGTTTTCTCTACGTGTTCACTTGGCTTGCAGTAGGATTTCTGCTCACCAATCCTCCATTCGGGGATACTGCTCCTCCCCAGACTAGAGAGTGGTCCGTGGTTGTGCTCAGTGACGATTGGAATCGAACTGAACCAAATTCTACCTATGAAGCGATTCTTGATAGCAGCGACATGCATGCAGATCTGACGATATCTCCTTCTTCTAATCGAACAAATGGTACTGTGTTCATCCTCATCGAAGTACATGAGAACGGACCTCTTGATCAAGTGACAGCAAACGCGACAGTGACTCACATTTCGAGCACCGTGTGGGTCGAAACGGTTCCAACCTCATTTGATGATGGATTGCTGCTTGCTGTAGGAGATGTAACCTCTCAACATGCAGCGATGACCGATAAGTTACCACACAGTCTCGTTTTAGCGGTCGATCTTGGACACTTGGAGCTTGGGACGCATGAAATCCTGATCACATTAAGTGATCAGGGCAACCCAAAAATGAACACCGCTACTGAACTCATCACAATTCGGGTTTCAAATAACACTG
Source organism: uncultured Candidatus Poseidoniales archaeon (assembly GCA_964566385.1). GTDB lineage: Archaea > Thermoplasmatota > Poseidoniia > Poseidoniales > CAYMED01 > CAYMED01. Next base: position 808 of record CAZMJD010000274.1, read on the forward strand.
CTTGAGGCCTAAATATCATTCAGCGAATCTGCAATGACTTTTAGACGAGCGAGGAATGAACTCAATTTCGCTCGCTCGGCTATTCTCATCATTCGCCGCTGACGCATTCGGTTGCCTAAGAACGTCCATGCAGTCCACCAATGTGGCCTGCTGAGAATGGGAGGGGGCACGTCGCGCCCCCTGACCCTTCTCAACACCAACTCCGGGGACCGGTTTTGGGGATGGGGCCGGAGCATGAACCGACGTTATCATCTGAGTATATGAGGCCCAAGAGTACGGAGTGGAAGTGAAAGTGAATCTGTTTTCACTCCTCTCTAGAAATGGCACGTCCTATGCTGGCTGTCATCGCATCGAGTTGTACGTGCTCACTCCCTCCCTCGACCAAACGATATTCTGTCTCAGCCATGATCATTGTCAGTGAAATTTTCTGCTCTTCGTCAAGGAAATCTGCCGCATAGACCTCTCGATGAAGCTGATCAACGAAATCAGTGGCCGCTAGCCCATACCTCTCTAACACTCCAATGGCCCGCAACCGAGCAGCGTGAAAACCGTCTTGTTGACATGCCCTGAGAAATCCTAGCAAGGCTTCTGGTGGTGCTGTTGCTGTTGTTTCATAGACCATTGCTCTTGAAACGCGTGAATTGACTGCTGCTGCAACCTGCAGGGCAGTTATGGCGCGCCTCATGTCACCTCTGCTTACTCTAATGACCGCGTCCATTGCTTCCTCTTCTACGTCGATGTCCTCGGCCTTGGCCACCATCTGTAGCTGCGCTTTTACTTCCTCTTCAGGAAGAGGCCTGAATCGGAAGACCGCACAACGAGATTGTATGGGCTCAATGATCTTCGATGAATAATTGCATGTCAAGATGAACCTGCACCCTTCAGCGTATTGTTCCATGATTCTGCGTAGAGCACCCTGGGCTTCACTGGTCAGAGCATCAGCCTCATCAAGAAATACCACTTTGAATGGGCTTTTTGCGAGTGGGACTGTACGTGCGAAAGTTTTGATCTTCGTGCGAACCGTCTCAATCTTTCTCTCATCGCTGGCGTTCATCTGTAGAATATTCTCTGCGATCGCTTTACCTAGGACATCGTGACACAGGGCCATTGCTGCAGTGGTTTTTCCAGTTCCAGGTGGGCCGGCGAACAGAAGATGAGTGAAATCCTTCTTCTCGGCTTGTCTGAGT
>CAZMJD010000275.1:0-1984 GCA_964566385.1 uncultured Candidatus Poseidoniales archaeon
ATCTACCTCGGGTCTCAAATGGTGAACAATCTCTTCTACAGCCGCAATATGCATAGCTGTTGGAAATGTATCATTACTTGATTGACCCCTGTTGACATGGTCATTGGGGTGGACAGGTTCCTTCGAACCGAGCACCCCTCCTGCCTCTTCAATCGCTCTATTGGCGATGACTTCATTCACATTCATGTTGGACTGTGTTCCTGAACCAGTCTGCCAGACTTTGAGTGGAAAATGGTCATCAAGATCACCGTCAATCACGTGTTGTGCTGCGGCTATGATGAGGTTGGCAATCCCATCCTCTAGTCCCCCCAATTCCAGATTCACCCGTGCTGCTGCTTGTTTGAGAATCCCAAATGCTCTAATCAATGATTTAGGCATCATATCATTGCCGATATTGAAATTCACCAATGATCGGGCTGTTTGAGCACCATAGTACCGATCAACCGGGACCTCAACCTCACCCATCGTGTCGCGCTCGGTACGCGTCTCGCCCATGTTGGGCGTGTGAGAGAGGGGGGTGCATCTCCCTTTCCCCTCAATTTCCAGTATCGACCTTATCTCCGTGTCTCTTTCCTCATCCCATCTGAGTTGATGAGCAAACTATTCCCGATTGGTTCAAGAGCGCCTGCCCGCAGCCGTCACTGGCTGCTATGGAGGAGATGACACTCAACCGGGTGCAGGCGCGTGACCGCCTCATCCTTGACGTAGAAGTGTGGATGAAAGATCCGAATGACCATGCCTTCGCCCCTAGACTCATCTTGGAGGAAAGCATGCTTCAGATTCACAACGAAGGCGATGGCACAGTGGCAGCACACGAATTGAGTGATGAAGAATTAGAACTCGCCCAACGAGATATGTCTGCAGAGATGCGCGTGAAATTCATGGTTCGTGGGATGCATGGCACTCTTACTCACCGGCAACCTATTCTCGCAGATGGTAATGCGAATGTCAAAAAATTAGCAGAACCTCGCTGGAAGACAATTCTTCCCATCAATACCTGATCATTGCAGATCACAGTGCGGATGTTACTCGATACAAATGATGAGCATCAACCCCTGTCTATTATAGGGGAGTGGTGTAGTTTTTACACCATGTCTGGTGCCCAAAAGACTGCCAGATATCACCGTCTTCGCAATGAGATCATCGATTATGTGAATGCACATCCATATTGTTCAGCAGCTCAGATTGTAGCCGCTCTGAGCATTGACAGGCGTCTCAAGAATTACGGGCTCACAGCAAGAAAAATTGGATTTTTCATTCCACGTCATTGCAAAGAACTCACAGTTAGCCGGGATGCACGAAGTGGCACCCGCCTGTATGCTCCAGCCATGTAGGTCTCCCGTGTCTACGATAATTGTTCAGCATACCACGGTATTCACGAAAGCATTGCATCCTCACAAGCGTCAAAGATCTCCTCACGATCCTTGGCAATATTCCTCATGCCGAGAAATGATTTCGTGATAAACGGTGCAAGAATGATTGCGGTGACGAAGTAGGCGACATTCTCGATGTACCAAGGGGGTGGGTCAGGTTCATCAGAGCCATCTGGACAATCTTCCACCCCATCATCTACTTGTCGTGCGAAGATGCGCGTTCCATCATCACACTCAAACTTCTGGAAAGCTGATGGTTGTGATTCTCCAATAATCATAGTTCTCAACTCTGACATATCCTCATCACTGATGTGGCCAGTTTGAAGTCCGGCAAAAACTGCACAAAGAAGGGCAAAAGGAACGGCTGCTATCAGAAATAGCCGGGCAAGTCTAACGAACCCCGCTACATTGAGATCCCTTTCAACCCATTTCAGTTCAAGATCGACCTTTTTCTGTGCTTTTTTATGGACTTTCTCAATCTTTCTTCGCGGTACATTAATCATTAATTCAGTTTTTGGTCAACTTGTACTTGAGCAATCCTATTCTGCATCAGATTTAGGTTTTAGTGGGAATGACATTTATAAAATTGATAGTAGGCGACCAATAAAAAG
>CAZMJD010000276.1:0-1972 GCA_964566385.1 uncultured Candidatus Poseidoniales archaeon
TGCATCCAGAGAACCGTTCCATCCTATTGCTGAAGTGACGTGACTATCACCACCTGGCGTGAGGTGCAAAAGTTCCGCCTGTTCACTGACGTGCTGAATCGACCCTGTCCGGTCTACATCTTCTGCTCCTGTTCCAATGGGCCATGAAGCATCGACCTCAATCTGTGGGGCTTCACCACCATAGATCACACTCAATGTGTACACTCCTGAAATGGGGATGAACCCGTCAATGCTTGCGCTTGGTTGCCCGGTATCTGAGTCGACAAGAATTCCATCATCATCTCGCAGTTCGATGGTGAGTTCGGGGCAACCATCGCCAGTACATCTGTGTTCTAGAAAGAATGGTCCTTCCTCAAGTTCGAGTGTTGATGTCTGCTCGCTGCGCCCCGTTGCATTCGAGGCCATCGCTGTGATGCTTGTGAAAAGAAAGAGTATGGCCATTGAGGCTGCGATACAGCGTATGAGGCTCGGACGTCCCGCCATGTGTCGCCCTCCGGCTGGTACCCTCACGGCGGTGAGTCCGCCTCATGATTCTTGAGTCCATAGCCTGTGGGGGTATCGTGCCGCTTGGTCTTGACGTCATTTCGCGACACCACCACGCTCGCTCGCTCGCTTTGGGTGACCGGCGCTCACCGATTGCTTTCACTCCATGCCTCATGCTGAGTGATGGGGACCCCTCTCTGGAGCCTGCCGACGCCCCGTTTTCTGTAGCAATGGATCGGTCAACTATGCCGAGAACAATGGAGATCACCATGAGGGCTGCTCTTGATCCCCCATTCGAGGATATCTCTCCTCCTCTTCGTGCATTCCTTGGTCGGACCCTCCCACCTTCGATGTCGCCGGCAGTCCTAGGCGACAATGTCGAAGATGGGAGAATTCTTCCAGTATCATGGACGCGACTTCACACAGAATCGAATCTTGGCCATCATTCTCCTGACGTCATAGTGATCGTCGATGCCCCGCAACTTGTGCTCCATCCATCCAGATTCGTGAGGGCGATGCTTACTATTCGCGAAACATGGCCTTCTGCCCTTATTCATGCTCCTGGAGTCTCTGGAGCAGACACGATGGCATTGCTCACTTTCCTTGGTGTCGACCTGCATGACACGGCGAGGTGCAGAGTAAGTGCCGTTTCGGGTTCAGTCATCGATACTTTTGGTCCTCGTAAGGGTCAATCCGATGAATCATTGGAGGAACTTCTGTCCATATCTGTGCAGGCTATGCTCGCTGAGGCACGTACTATCCGAGCAGCGCTTGCAAGAGGTGGGATGAGAGCCCTTGTTGAAAGTCGAGCCTCCAGTTCCCCTAGAGCCATGGAGATGTTGAGATTCAGGGATGAAACCCTCACGGCCTCACATTCCTGCTCAGGGCCACTTGTCGTTCGTTCAGGTCGGCGATTCGAAGTTGCAGGAGGTGAGGTCCTTCACTCTCCCACTGTTCGTGATTGGCACATGTTCATCGATACTTGCTGGAAACCTCCTGCGCAGCAGACCCGTGCAATGGTGCTCTTGCCTTGCAGCGCGACCAAGCCGTATACTCGGAGTCCGAGTCATGCCGCTTTCCGTCGGCGACTGCATCACCCTTCGATACACGAGATGATGGTCACATCTCCCTTTGGCCTCGTACCACGTGAACTTGAGATGCTTTGGCCTGCAGCCCATTATGAGGTGCCTGTCAGTGGAAGGTGGTCGTATGATGAGAGAGAGATGCTCTGCGAACGACTCGCTCAGTTGATTGAACGCGTTCAACCTGAAGTGATTATTGATCATGCTCTTCCAGATGGTTTGATCGAGCAGGTCAAGGCTCGAACAAAACATGACATTCACATTCTGGAGTACACCGAACTCTCTGGTACTGATGATTTGGTTTCAAAGGAAACGACTGTGATCAGGACGCTTCGTCCGGATTCCTCCCCCACGGCCGAGTTCAACCTCGAACTGGACGTGCTGAAGGGCACCATCAGCGGATTCTG
>CAZMJD010000277.1:0-1962 GCA_964566385.1 uncultured Candidatus Poseidoniales archaeon
TCAATGTATTCAATCCTTGTCTGGTCAACATCGCTTGAGCTAGGATCATCTCATTCTTGCATTTTCCATTCAGCCCAATACCATGTACCATGACGATGACTGGAGCTTCAGGATCGGCCTCAACATACCACCCAACCAAATTGATGTCTTCCCCGCCGCGGGGTTTGAAAGTGACATTCTCATATTCATCGATCATATATCCTGTGAGATTGAAATCACGACGTATGCTCACCCGTCGTTCAGCATTTTCCGATTCTTGGAAGTATGATGAGTTCCAATTTTCGGTCACAGACCAATCATCCGGTGTATTCTCTGCGAATATACCACAACCTGGCTGAGCAGCCAATGCCTGACTAGCAATCATATATCCTATACCGACATATGAGGTTCCGATAAGTATCACAACAACGCAGATCACGAAGATAGGCCATCTTCGTCGTAACAACCCACCCGTCACCACAGATGTTTCTTCAACCTCAGTAACTGGGCTGTCCTCCGTGTCACTCTCTGCACTCATCATTTCCCCTGCTGAAGGCTTCATTCATCACTGCTTTCCCCGTGGTCGTCGAAGGGAGGATGGTTCACAGGTGGCCATTCTTTGTGACGCTTAACTTCGAATCCAAGATCTCGGAATGATCTTTTCGCTTTACGGAATTCCGAGAGAAGGTAACCTACTCTCGAACGTTCACCAAATGTCCACTTCCAAGGTGCACGTGGACACAACAGCGCCCATTCAACGACGATATCTTTGATGAGATGACTCATCCCTGGTTCGGCTGATTTCCATTCAATATGGTGTAATGAACCTGCTGAGGTAGGTGATGCAGTCCATGCATGCATCTCTATTCGCCCATCAGGTGTTTCAATATCAAGTCCAATCGTTGGAACTCCAGAGGTGAGTGGAGCGATGATGACGAATCGGTCGACCACACGTGTTGATTCGATGGAGGTCCACCTCCACCCTCGGCGTTTAGAGACCAATCGGGCCGCTCGCACAGCGTCACGTGGGGTGACGCAGATTGCCGATTCAAAGCGTATGATCGAAATCATTGATGTCGTCTACACATTCAACCGAACAGGTCTCCAAGCCCACCGAAGGCGGCCTCTTCTTCCTCTTCTTCCTCTGGCTCGCTCGCAGCTTCTTCACCAGCATCAGCAGCAGGTCCTGCCGTTGATGCTGAAGTGGAAGATGCAGCAGCAGGTGCTGCAACTGCAGCAGACATCGCTTCTTCGATGTCTACATCTGCCAGACTTGCAACAAGTGCCTTGACTCGACTGCTTTCCACTTCTACCCCCGCGGCTTCCAATACCTTTGTCACCGCTTCGTCTCCAATCTCTTTTCCTGCACTATGCAGGAGCATTGCTCCATAGATATATTCCATTCTTTTCACCTCTTGTTGTATTATCCGAAGAGATCCCCAAGACCGCCGAAGGCGGCCTCTTCTTCCTCTTCTTCCTCTGCTTCTTCCTCAGCAATCGCTGGCTCAGCAATGTCACTCACTTCCGCCGAATTTGCAGCAGCTGTTGTGACAGCACCGAGTAACGACCCCAGTTCGTCGTCCAAGGCAGAGGAATCTAATGATGCGGCTAAAGTTAGCATTCTAGCTTGTGCTTGTGCGAGTAGATGAGGTGCACTGGTCGCACTCATCCATCCAGTTTCAACAGCCAGCGACAACGCTCTTTGTGCTGATAGGCTGACTAGAGTGGGCGTGGTTAAGGTCGAGGCCCATGACATGTTGCAGGCGAGGTTGAAAGCAGAGGCAACAGCCCCTATGATTTCATTTCGAACTTGATCACGGTCGATGTCGAGGGTGCTTGGGAGGAACCAAACACCTTCGTCCAGGGCGCCCTTGAGAATCAAACCGATTTCAATGGGGCGAATACCTAGTTTGTCAAGCATCATTCCTAGATCTCCATCGAATACTTCCCCTTCTTCGATGGCAGTAACTTTCTTTGAGATGT
>CAZMJD010000278.1:0-1943 GCA_964566385.1 uncultured Candidatus Poseidoniales archaeon
GTCGGTGAACGATAGCCAGATGCCGTAGGCCACTGGATAGAAAGTGAGTATGGTCAATGCGAGCAGTGCTGGGCCGATGTATAGGTGGGCCAATCTCTGATTCGATCCTCGCCGTCTGACGTCCCACCAGCGCAGCCCGAAGAGCAGAGCGATCAGAGATAGGGCCAAGCTTCCCAGGGCGAAGAGGATGGGAGATGTGTCTGCAGGAGGAGGTAATTCATCGACACCGGTTGAAGTTACCGAGATCGGGATCAAAACCGATTCAGGGTCAAGCCATGCCCCGGAGGCATTCATTGCGACGACTGCGATCCATGTCTCTTCTCCAGAGTCAAGGCCTGACAGATCGCAGGACCATTGTTCCGCAGTATTCGGAATCACAGGTCTTTCACGCACATCACGATATGTGGGTTGTGACTCTCCATCTTGACCGAATGTGCACACGTCGAGTGATGAAGTCGCGTTCGGTTGAGTAAGCCCTGTCGTCGCATTAGGGCTGACGACCATCACTGTGGAATGGAGTGTGGCCTGTTCGGTGCTGTTGAACGTCTGTTCTGAGAACCATATCTCGTAGACCGAGGTATCAGGTACTGTGCTGGCTGTGATCCTCACCCTTCGATACAGATTCACCTCTTCGTCGAACGCGATGTCGACGACTGAAGCCGAAGCGACAGTGGATGTAGATGCAATGATGAGACTCATCAAAATGAGGATCAGTGGTCTCATGCAAGCTACTCCAACATGTTCTCAAGTTCACTATCGGCGGCTTGGAGGGCGTCTGCAGCACTGGAAGTATCCGCATAGACCTGTTCGAACGCAGTCGCCAAGGGGGTGTAGACCATGCCCATGGCACGAGTTGTCGGTGCTGTAACTCCCAGCAATGCCTGCTGCAGGAAACCAGCTATCACGGGGTCTGCTTGAATGGTCTCATTATCGAACAGATCGATATGCGTCGGCATCGTGTACGTCTCAAGAGCGAAACGCAGTTGAACCTCGCTGCTCGATAGATGGAGGGCAAGACTGACGGCCTCTTCCTTGACATTGCTCTGCTTACTCACTGACCACCCTTTGTAGGTCACAAGAGGGGACATGCGCAAACCTGTCTCGTTGACGATTGGCAACAGCGTCAGCCCCAGTCCTCTCATCGATGACACTCTACTCGATTCATAGGTCGCCCAGTTCCAAGGTCCATCAATGATCATCGGGGCTTCTGAGGCGATGAAATCAGCCTTCATGCCTTCGATCTGAGTGCCTTTCTTGACGACTGCTCTATCTCCTTTCTCAAGAGCGAACATCCAGTCGAGAGATTCTGCAGCACCGGAGGAATTCAGTGTTGGATTCCCCTCGCCATCGAAGAGAGAACCGCCGAATCCGTGAAGGATAGGGAACCACCAAAAGGCCACTTTGATGGGTATCGATAACCCTGATTGGATTACCACCATCTCGCCGTTCTGTTCTTCTCTGACTGCCATCGCATCGGCCGCCTTCAACAGGTCATCTGTCGTCCAATTCTCATTGGGAGGTTCGATGCCTGCATTGGCGAAAGCATCTCTGTTGTAGATCAATGAGAGACAGTCAACACTGGCAGGGATGCCGAGTAGTTCGTTGCCGTACCTCATAGCGCTGATTGCATCATCGTCGAATTGTAGTCGTTCCATCGGGGTCAGGTGAGGGCGTAGATCCTCGAGCAAGGGGTAACCATCGACTCGAATGTCACCGATTTGCCCGAGTTGATCGCTTGAGAGCCGGATGAGGTCTGGTGCTTCTCCACCTTGAGCTGCCGTACTGAACAACTGCTCTGCGTTGGCGTAGGGAATCCTAGTGATCTCGACCTCGATATTGGGATTCTCAATGCTGAAGTCTTCGACCGATTCGGTGAACACCAATTCCTCTTTGCTCTCAGAGGCGAAGGAATGCCAGATTCTGACAACAGTCGGTTCGGCAGT
>CAZMJD010000279.1:0-1929 GCA_964566385.1 uncultured Candidatus Poseidoniales archaeon
AGAGAGAACAAAATCGAAAGGACCCATCAGAATGAAGTACGTTCAGCCACAGCCTCGCACTGAGAGGATGAGATGACGACACCGATTGAGAAGGACACCGTCGCCACAGTGCACTACACAGGAACGCTACCAGAGGACGGGTCTGAGTTTGACTCGAGCAAAGGGGGAGAGCCTCTTTCATATCTGGTCGGTCACGGACAGATGATTCCCGGATTCGAAGAAGAGATGATGGGAGCGACAGTAGGCGAGACTCGTACATTCACCCTGACGCCCGAGCGAGCCTATGGTGATCGCAATGAAGAGGGAATCCAGAAGGGATCTCTGTCACAGTTCCCAGAAGGCATCGAAGTTGGGACGACCCTGATTGCAGACACCGAGATCGGGCCGATGCCTATCACGGTCAGTGCCATCGATGGAGACGAGGTCACCATCGACATGAATCATCCATTGGCAGGTAAGGCACTCACATTCGAGGTCGAAGTGGTGGGGGTGCGCCCGGCCAGCGAGCAAGAGACATCACACGGCCACGCACATGGCTCACACGGTCACGACCACTGATCTGAATCCTCAGACCAGCTCATTGGGAAGCGGCTTGACATCGCAGTGCAGTAATGTGAGGACCGCGTACCAAGTGACGTAATCCATCGAATCAACGAGATTCTGCACCCCAGGTGCACCTTCAACGGGGTCTGTATCGCTCGTGTCCATCCATTCGATCATCTCTTCGACAGTGTCGCACGTCTGATGATAGCACCAGTATCCATCAACCAGACCACCGAATCCAATGGTCGCTGCGTTGAGATTATCTTGGAACGAAGCATGATCTGAGCGAGCAGTGGTATCCTCGTAGATGATGACCTCTGGACGGTCGGACTCAAGCCATGAGTCGACCTTCCACGTCTCCGCTGAATGATTCTCGGAGCCGACCAGAAGACCGATCTGCTCCTCGATACCCAAGGCATCGGTACCGATCCATTGCATCAGACCAGCCAGTTCAGGTTGGTTGACCACACGATGATCGCTGGAGGGTCCAAGGTACACCCGCATCGGCCAGATCTCCTCATCCTTCGGATAACCATCATCATCGATCACGGTTGCAGGGTCACCATGTGGTGCACCTCCACCTCCTGGCCAGTTCACGGCAACCATGTCGAGATTGATGTAGTCAACAACGGTGACTCCAGGGTTGTCTTGCTTGACATAGATGTCAGTCCAATGGTCTGAACCACGCTTGCCTCCCTCCTCACTGGACCAGAAACAGAATACATGCGTGCGCCGTGTAGGGATATCTGCCAAGGCGATTGCAGTCTCAAGGACCATGCTCGTACCAACGGTGTTGTCGTAGGCGCCTACCCTAGTGCCGTACGTACGCGTACCTGTGTCATGTGGATCAAGCAGCCCTAAATTCGCCGGAGGAGCAATGTCAAAGTGGGCCCCAAAGACAAGCCATTCATCAGGGAAGACTTCGCCATCCTTGTACGCACAGATATTGTATGCTTCTGGATTAGAGTTGTCAAGGGCATCAGTGTATAGATAGCGATGGGATTCGACACGTAAGCCAGCATCACCTAATGTCTGAATGAGGTATAGTGCGGCGTCCTCATACGCAAGGTTACCCTGACCTGCCCAGCGGTCAAGGAACCCTGAGGCACCATCGGCCACATCGAGAGGGTCAGGACTCGTATCACTGAGGACAGTCAGGCGATCGTACACCTTCTTCCCGTGGATGAAGCCTGTAGAATGTAGCCCACCGTTCTCGACCGCGATCCCAGAATGCATCGGACGATGGATGGTGATAGGTAACGCCAGCACCGGGCCCCCTGAATCTGCAGAGGAGTTGAAGACGGTCTCAAAACCCGATCCTGAACGAATCAGAGACGATCCGGTAGAATCCGGAGAGCCACGGGCAAGCCAAGTGCTCCAAGATTC
>CAZMJD010000280.1:0-1926 GCA_964566385.1 uncultured Candidatus Poseidoniales archaeon
CCAGCTCACCGAACCCGTTCCACCTGCGTCGAAGTCCGAAGTAAGATTTGTCAGCCCCGCGATCGGGAAACCCACTGATAATGTGACCTCTCCACCCATTGGGCCATAGGAACTAGGTGCACCACTGTATTGGATCAAGGCAGTGAACGTTGTGGTATCATCAGCGTTAGCGGGGAACGAGGCAGGCGGAATGTCGTTCATACCATTGGCACCGATATTCACCAGAACAAGTTCAGCATCGATTCGGACAAGGGGGTCCCCATTTTCTGTGAAGCGAACCATGTCTCCTGCAACTGCACCACTGGTCTCCCACTCTGCAACAAGCTTGTACGTCCCAGGACGCAGGCGTTCAGGGGGCATCTCACCTGACACGTAACCTGTTGGCTGTGCAGTGGCGAGGGTGAAATCACCTTGAGCATCGGTTGCACTCTGCCCTACCCTGAAGGCACCCAGATAATTGTCATCTGTGATGTTACCCTCAGGGATGAGCCACCACACCACTGTGTTGCCTTCAATGACTTGTTGGTCATCAGAGTAGCGAAGCTGGCCTGAGATCTCCATCCCTGCTAACCAGTCAAGATCGAAATAGGTGGTTCCGGAATTGTTCCAATCGAGATTGTTGGATGAACTATCCTCAATAGTGATATTGACGATCTCGACTGGACGCGGAGCGGGACATGCATCGAATTTCACCCATCCAAGGTCCACACCGCCAGTGGTCTCAAGATGCGCCTCTGACCAATAATGTCGGTGTGCGGAAGTCACATTGTACTGGTCGACCTCCCAGTTTCCTTCACGATATCCACTCACCATCCGCGCAGGGATGTCAGCAAGTCGGGCCATGACAGTCATGGTGGTAGCGAAATCACGGCACGTACCATTACGTTCTGCCAGAAGGTCCTCTGCGACATCATCGTTGGTGGTCGGATCGAGGATTCTCTGGTAAGACGTCCATGAGAATTCCCCATCTGAAACATTGGTGCCTCCTGAATTATCCTTGAGGAAGGATTCGAGAGCATCGAGTGTCTCTTTGTCAGAGGTTGCAGAAGCATCCGTGATCACTCCATCAGTGATGTTCTTGACAACTGAGCGAGGATCACTCGCATTATTCAGATAGGAAGGAAGAAGCTTGGCTGCTGGCGTCCAACTGGACGGGTCAGTTCCGGTATATGAGCGTGCATCGGCAGGGATGGCAGCTTCATCCTCCTCGGCGATATATGTGATTGTCATCAGATTGGTCTCTGAGCCAAGGCTGCTCATCTGAACATCGCGGTGCCAATCGAGCCTGTCGAGAGTTTGCCCACCTGAAGAGCTCGGTGCAGAGAGAGTCACTTCTTGGTGATTCCAAGGAGCGGGGAGTGAAAGGTTGAGGTCATCCCCATTCGCAAGAGTCTGAAGCACCCATCCCGAACCACTCGCTTCGGTGATCTCCCAAGTCACGAGTTCTGATGAAGCAATGGCCGAAGAATCCGCAAGCCAAGTCGTGTTCGAGCTGGCACCCACGATATTTGTATCATACACCAACGATCCAGGGACTTGCATGAATGCGGTACCTGAATACTCGTACATCGTGTCTTGGCGCCAATAATGGGTGACTGTCAGGTCTACGTTACCCGCAGTGGGCTTAGCATAGAAGACTGGGACAACACCGATCTGGATGTAATCATCAGATGGGTCCAACGGTTTCGTACCCCTGAGGTACTCCTCACCATCATTGACACCTCCCCCATCAGTATCAGCATCGAATGGATTGGTACCTGTGATGTTCTCCTCGACTGAATTCGAAAGGCCATCGCCATCATCATCAGGTGGCAATATGTCATCGAACGGGTTACTCTCTGGATTTGGTTCAAAACCATAATCGATACCATCGATCAACTCCTGCCCATCATTCACGCCACCAAAATCAGTGTCCCGGGAAGATAT
>CAZMJD010000281.1:0-1918 GCA_964566385.1 uncultured Candidatus Poseidoniales archaeon
AACTGAAATCCAGCTCGCCACGACCAGCTAGGTCAAGAGCTCGTCCGGGTGTTGCGACGACAATTTCTACTCCCTTCCGCAACTTGTCGATTTGTGGTTGCATGCCAACACCTCCGTACACGGTGACGATGCGCAGTTCAGTACCCGTTGCAAAACCCTCGAGATCCTCGGTCACTTGAGATGCCAATTCACGAGTAGGAGTCAGAATCAGGGACCGAGTCCCGTCTCCAGGTTTGGTACGGGCAAGGAGCGGTACTCCGAAGGCTCCCGTCTTTCCACTGCCAGTACGTGCCTGACCAACGACATCTCGTCCTGAAAGACCAAGAGGGATGCAATCCTTTTGGATATGAGTCGCGTATTCCCAACCCTGTGATTCGATTCCCTTGAGCAGTTCCTGCGGTACGCCAATGTCTGCAAAGGTCGCTCGTGTCAGGAGTGTCGTGGAAGCCATGTACCTGCACGCCTCAGAATCCTTCACGCAATCGGATGGCCTGCTGGAGCTCACCCATCCAATAGCTGCGGGCGTTGTCCTTCGTCTGGGGGTGCTTGACTGAGAGCAGGTGCTGGAACATCTTCTGCCTGAATTTCAGAGCCTTGGTTCTGTTGACTCCACTTGGAGTGATACCATCCCAGAGCCTCTCAAACTGCTCAGCCTTGCTATCGAAGGGCTCACTATCGCTCATGGGAACGTCTCGGCGACCCCCCAGTTGCGTATAACGCTTGCTTGAGGCTAAACTCTCCGTCCATCCTCTTCAGGTTCGATTTTGTTGATGTCCACTGCGTCATCAACAGGTGCGAGGTGTCGGTTACGCTGTCGTTCCGTGCCCTCAATACTCTCATCTTTGCCGATGGCCATGAGTTTTTCTTGGACGCTGGTATCAGTTTCCTGGCGAAGTAGAGTATGAGCCATCGCTCTTGCTTCATCCCTACCGAGTACCTTGATGAGTAACTGGACGGCGCTCCTGCGGACATTGGTTGCGGGATGGCGTGAGGCTTGTACGACCAACTGTGAGAGTCTTGGAGCGTCCATCGCATTCAATCTATTCAACGCCTTGATGATGTTCCGCTGGACTTGATTTGATTCATCAAATAGAATCTGCTCGATGATGATCATTGTCATTCTAGGGGTTGTTGAGGCGAGTTTGGGTAGAACTGGTGCAGCCGCTGCCCGAACTCTCTCGTCCTCATCTTGTAATGCCCAGCCAATGGCGTCCAATGTAGCGATTGAACCATGCTTGTGCATCCGTGTCAGGAGTTTAGCTGAACGTGCTCGCAGATCTACATCCTCCTCGCGTAGTAACATATCAATCAATTCAGTCGCTCGGTCGGGCCAGTCATCAGCTAGTAATCTCATCGCTTTCCATCCTGCCTCGCGCAGGACTGTCTCGTGTGATCTGACTGCATTCTGGACGATGTCTTCCACACCAGATGGATGTGTCTCTGCGACGAGCACTAAAGCCTCTGCAGCTGCTTTACGGACACTTTCTTCGTCATCGTATACGAGTTCTTCGAGTATTTCGAATAATCCATCACTGCACCGTTGAGCACAGCCAGGCATCGCTTTGAGAGCACTGCATCGCAAGTTTATGTCATCACTCTGGAGTATTTCTAACAGCACCGAATTTGCAGCGTGGCGTTGACCTCCTGTCAAACGTGGAAGTGCCATCACTCCGTCCCTCTGTGTCAATCTCATTTCTGCATCCTTCCATTCAATAAGGACCTGAGGTATCTTGCCTCGAGCTAAGTCAAGAATTGAGTCCAAGGGTATCTTGAGCCATGGCCCCTCATCAGAATCATACTTCCTCGCCTTGCGGTGTTGGATTCCGGTTGATAGGGGCCTCCCAGTTCGCGGATGCCGCACAACATAGGGGTCATTCATGCGGGGAGGCCATGATGGCCTGATACGTCAATGCTCCGT
>CAZMJD010000282.1:0-1918 GCA_964566385.1 uncultured Candidatus Poseidoniales archaeon
CATGCAGGTTCTGAACGGCTCCTCCATGATCTGATTCCTGATGCTCAACCGTGGGGTGTCTGTGGGCAGGTCATTCCATGGAATTTCCCTCTCTTGATGTTGGTTTGGAAAATGGCTCCTGCTCTTGCTGCAGGTAACACAGTCGTCCTCAAACCTGCTGAATACACCTCTCTGTCTGCTCTTCTCTTCGCTGAGACCTGTCATAACATCGGCTTGCCCCCTGGTGTTGTCAACATCGTTACGGGAGATGGTAGGACTGGAGCTGCCATCACTGAGCATCAGGATATCGACAAGGTTGCGTTCACCGGTTCATCTGAGGTCGGACGCATCATCCGTCGAGGTACATCAGGTTCGGGCAAGGGCCTCACTCTCGAACTTGGTGGGAAGAGCCCCTACATCATCTTCGACGATGCAGATCTCGACTCTGCCGTTGAAGGACTCGTTGATGCCATCTGGTTCAACCAAGGCCAGGTCTGCTGCGCTGGGAGCAGATTACTCGTTCAAGAATCGGTTGCTGATATCGTGCACGAGAAGATCGCCGAGCGAATGTCCAAACTCAGAATCGGTCCACCTCTTGACAAGACTGTCGACATGGGTGCGATTGTCGACGAGGTCCAGCTGCAGACGATCACCTCCATGTGTGATGCCGCTGAGGATGAGGGTTGGATGAGGGTAAGTGCACCTCTTGACGCCCCTGACAAAGGCTGGTGGTTCCCCCCAACCATGTTCCCCAATGTCTCTGCCTCTGCAACGATTGCCCAAGAGGAGGTCTTTGGGCCAGTATTGGTGACCATGACCTTCCGCTCCCCTGAGGAGGCCATAGCGCTTGGTAACAATACTCGCTACGGGCTTGCGGGAACTGTCTGGACGCAGGACTTGGATACTGCTCTCGAAGTCGCCCGCCGCATCAAGGCCGGTGTGATCTGGATCAACTGTACGAATCATTTCGATGCCAATGCTGGGTTTGGTGGCTACCGTGAATCAGGCTATGGGCGCGAAGGAGGCCTTGAGGGTCTGAGGGCATATGTGAAGTCTGATTCGGGTGGTCCTGATACGACATCCACTTCCCCCTCTACCCCTGTGGCACGAGAATCCGATGATATCCTCGACCGTACTGCTAAGATGTACATTGGAGGAAAACAAGCTCGTCCGGATGGTGGCTACTCTTACGATGTGACCGATTCAGATGGAGTTGTCATCGGCCAAGCAGGTCTTGGCAACAGGAAGGATGTTCGCAATGCTGTTGAAGCAGCATCGAAAGCAACAGGGTGGTCCTCAATGAGCGGACATCAGCGCTCACAGGTCCTGTGGTACATCGCAGAGAATCTCCAGCAGCGCTCATCGGACCTCGCCCAGCGCATCGAGAGCATGACAGGTTGTTCGTCTGAGGAAGCTGCAGCTGAAGTGGATGCTTCAATCGACCGTTGGACATTCTGGGCATCATGGGCGTCACATTATGATGGTGCAGTCCATGATACACCCGTACGAAGTGTTGTCCTGGCTCTCAACGAAGCAGTCGGTGTCGTTGCCCTTGTATGTCCTGAGCGTTGGCCACTTCTCGGCCTGACCTCGCTTGCAGCACCACTGCTAGCAACAGGTAACTCAGTCGTGGCACTTCCATCTTCCACTTCGCCACTGTCCGCAGTTGATCTCTATCATGTGCTCGAGGCCTCTGACCTACCCGCAGGAGTCCTCAATATCATCACTGGAGTCCATGAGGAACTGGTTCCGGTTCTTGCTCGACATGATGGAGTCGATATGATCTGGCATGCGGGTGCGTCTGATCAAGTTGATCTTGTGGAGGCTGAGTCGGTCGGGAATCTCAAGCGAACGTGGTGCCCAAGGAACTTCGATCCGACCTCTGAAGACGCTGCTTCGATGCACCTTCTGCGTCAAGCAACACACATCAAGAACATCT
>CAZMJD010000283.1:0-1899 GCA_964566385.1 uncultured Candidatus Poseidoniales archaeon
TGACGTTCAAGGATCTTCGGCACAGGCCGTGGTCGCCGAGGTCGAGGTGCATCTTCTGGTAGAATGAACCCAAACCAACGTAGCAGATGCTGAATTCCAGCAGTCATCGCTAGAATGCTACGTGGTGCTAGATGTGCATGATCCATTGCCCAAGCGTCGAATCTTCCATTATTTGGGTCGGCGCGCTCTGAAGCCTGAGTGATTGTCCACTCTCTGACCTCTTCACTTGTCAGCGCACGTTCTCCCATCACGGGTGTGCTGAGATAGGCGAGCGCCGCCCTCTCATACAATCGAATCGTGTGACTACTCTTTCCCTCAGCAAGCAGGCGTTGCCGCCAGATTATGGACCATTCACGATCGCTGAGAGGAGAGAGACGACTGGGCATAGTGGTCCTAGGGACCGAACCACCCCCCCACGGTCTCTTCGCTTGCGCATCCCATCAAAGATGAGAAGGACCTCGGATTACATGAGGTTTCGGATATCTTGCCCGAATCCCGGGTCAATTGAAACCATTCCCATCGCTTTCTCGGTGAGCAGGTTGGAAAGATATGCGCGAAGCGATCGCAGTGGTCCGAAGCAGAGCAACTCATCTCCACCTTCTATCTGTGTATCCGAAGGAGGTAACCAGATCAATGAACCGTGGCGCACCAAGGCGAAAGTGGGCATGCTCTCGAAGTCAGAGAACATGACTTCGAGGCTTTCTCCAACAACTCCAGCGCTTGTAGGAATAGGTAATCTGAGAACACCATGGCCCTTTCGTGAACGCATGAGAGGTTCAAGATTTGCAGGTGAGAAATGAGCTGATTCAATTACGTATTCAATGATCTTTGAGGCGACGTTGACTTTCGATGCCTCTTCAATTCCTTGAAGCCCGGGGCTTGAATTGACCTCTAAGAGTAAAGGCCCATCTCGTCCATCAAGTAGGTCAACACCAGCAACATTGAGCCCAAGAATTCGGGCTGCATCAAGAGCAGTGCGAACATATTCATCGGGTGGGCTGAACAGTTCTACGGTTCCATTCAAATGGTAGTTGGAACGAAATTCGTCGCCCCTTGAACGTCGTCTCATGGCCGCGACGACCTCGTCACCTACCACTAACATGCGAACATCGGTCCCATGACTCTCTCTGATGTATTGTTGGATGATGACATTCACCCCTGTTCGTAACATTGCTTCAACGATACGTCGAGCTTCTGGTGGGTTGTGGCACAGGATGACACCATTCCCTTGCGTTCCTTCTGTGACCTTGACGACCACCGACCCTCCCCCAACCCGCTGAATGGCAGAGTCAATGTCTCGGGGGTCGCGAACGTACACGGTCTTTGGCATGGCGATGCCATGGCGGGAAAGGGCTTGAGTAGCATGCAATTTGTCTCTGCTGCGTAGGACGGCTTGACTGCTATTGACGCAAGCTACGCCTTGCCGCTCAAAGTGGCGTAGGACCGCAACACCGTGGCGAGTGATCGAGTAACCTATCCTGGGTAGGACCGCATCGAAGTGAATCGGATGACCGCGCAGTGTAACCTGCAGATCATCATCTGTCACCCCCAACGTCAGGAGGAGAGGGTCTACAACGCGGACGTCGAGACCACGGGCTCGCCCCTCATCGACAAGGCGGCGCGTGCTGAAAAGACGCGGGCCACGGCTGAGAATACCAAATCGCACAGCCCTCTGCTGCAGCCAACTGAATTGAACACATCGGTGACATCTGCATCAAAGTTCTCTGATTTCCGTCATTCATCCCTGCTCCTGCATCGGGTTCTTTGTAGGCTGAGCATGTGGACGCTTTGTGGGAGGTGCCAAAGAGGATGGGGCTGACCTCGCCCCTGATACTGTTCGTGACTCCAGTTTTCTCATCACGTCTGATCTGATTGTTATCATTCTTGGAATAGGTACGC
>CAZMJD010000284.1:0-1881 GCA_964566385.1 uncultured Candidatus Poseidoniales archaeon
GTCTACGACGGCGCACCTCATCAGTATCGCTGAGTTCAATCATCGTACACCACGACGCCAGAAGAGTTGAGACATCAATTTGAGATTGGTCCGGTAGGCTCCAAACGAGTTGTTTCATCCCATTACGAAGAATCAACCATCGATCATCAAGGCGACTCTCAAGCGTCACATCCCCGCGATTCCAATCATCAGGAATGATGTCAAGACGACCATCAAGACGTGGCTCACCACCCACTAGACTCATCGTAAGGCAGACTGCGCTGCTATTGAAGCGAGCAAAGCACTCGATGACATCACCATGTGATGACCATGGCTGAACATCAAGTGGCGGCTCACCCACGAGTCTTTCGATCCATCCATTGAGCCACTCATCCGAAGACTCGCCACTCATGGTAGTGACATGAGGCAGGGGTTCAAAGCCTCGCCTGCTGTGATGGAGATGTGGTGTGGGTCTGGGTCTTGTTAGCCCTGTTCGCTTGGATTGCGCTCATAGTCCGACTTCAGCAGTCAGGGACATTAGATCGATGGAATGCAACACGGATGCTTGGCATTATCTTGATGATCCGTTCCGAACGCGGTCTACCTACATTGGAACGCGTCTCAAAACCTCGGCGATTCTGGAGATACTGGGGCGAGTTCACATTGTGGACCTGTCGAATCGCCATGGTCGTGATGATTGGTTTGTTGCTTCTGACCCTGTTGAGCAGTTTTCTCCGACCTACAGTTGCTGAACCACCCTCCCCGAGAACCCTTGTGGCTGTGCCTGGCCTCAACCCCATGATTCCACTCGGCTGGGGACTTGCTGCCTTTATTGTCGCCCTTGTCATGCATGAATTCGCGCATGGATTGCAGGCAAGAGCGCATGGTATGAGGATCCGTTCTTTTGGACTGCTGCTTCTTGGACCCCTTCCCCTCGGAGCTTTTGCAGAACCGGAACAAGAAGAGCTTCTGAAAGCTCCGAGACACGAACGCCAGCGGCTCTTCGCTGCAGGTCCTGGAATGAATCTACAGATTGCAGTACTCTGCATGCTCCTCATCGGACCGATCGTCGGTGCAATGATGCCAATTCAGGAAGGGGTACATGCCCGGGGCATGGTCATCGATGGGCCAGCAGAGGAATCAGGCATCCATCCTTTCGAGATTATGACTCACGTGAATGATACTTCAATCAGCGGTCCCGATGAGCTTAGGGACTTGATGGACCATGAATATGCAGCAAATGAGACTGTGACGATCACCATTTACAATGTCAGTTCAACATCCTCGCGGGATATATCATTGACGTTCGCTGACCGTATGGAATATTACCTCTCAGAATGTAAGGCTGACCCAACCTGTGATCTTGCAGCGTTTGAACAGGATCTTGAAGAAATGGGAGTTAAGTCCGGTCAAGCATTCATCGGCATCTCAGGAATGGCTGCTTCAGACGATGGTGTCGCTCGCCTTTCACTACCATTATTCGAAGAAGGGACAACTGATGAGCGCATCTTGTTCACTCTTACTCACCCACTCGAATTGCTCATCATCCCAAGTCCATGGATGAATAATGGACGTGCTGTTCATCCCGATCAAGCTTCGATGGTCGTCGCAGATACATCGCTCCTCGGTACAGCACTTGGCACCGGCGGCCTGATGTTCGTTCTCAACGGTCTGTTCTGGATGGTTTGGACGAACCTGATACTAGGTCTGTTCAACCTCATCCCCCTTGTTCCCTTCGATGGCGGTCATATGTTCCGAGATCGCCTCCATGATTGGATGGAACACGGACGTAGACTGGGTCAGAAAGTGAACGCATGGAATTGGCATCCGATTCGTTCAGAGGAGCTGGCACGCGGCGGTGTTAGAGTAATGGGATACCTCATGGCAGCTGCATTGCTCGTT
>CAZMJD010000285.1:0-1828 GCA_964566385.1 uncultured Candidatus Poseidoniales archaeon
AGGCCCCCCTGACCAACACCGCTCGGACAAATGCCACGGGCTTCGTGGAGTTGAAGATCACAATCCCTGCACTGACGGATGCGGGTGATTACACCATCAATCTCACAGTTATCGATAATCTGACAGCGACGGTCGATCAAGCTGTAGCTGAGGATGCTGGTACGAACGTTGATTCCAAACAGTGGAAAGGTGGCTATCTCGATGCCCCCAATAACTTCGGTGTCTTGAGTGAACTGTTCGTGCGCGTCCGTGTGGATGCTGCAATTGAAATCGATACTGTTAGCTCTAACAACTGGGTGAATGCGACCGACCAATTCACGGTCGTCGGTCAGCTTAAACGGAGTGGTACTACGACCGATATTGACTCTGTAGCCACATTGAAGATCTACTTTGACACCATAAAGGGTCGTGCGAACCCATTTATCTCGGACCTGAAGACAGCTGCTGATGGAAGCTTCAGTCATACGATGACTGCAGTCTATGCAGATGGTAGCATGCCTGCAGGGTTGAAGACCGTCAATATCGAGATTGTCAACCAGACAGAAAATGTGTGGACTTGGGATGGGATTGTGGATACTCATGACGTCTATGTCCTCGGTCAGA
This sequence comes from uncultured Candidatus Poseidoniales archaeon, assembly GCA_964566385.1. GTDB lineage: Archaea > Thermoplasmatota > Poseidoniia > Poseidoniales > CAYMED01 > CAYMED01. The sequence goes on from CAZMJD010000285.1 coordinate 604, forward strand.
CTACTCTGAGTGCAGTTGCACTCTACAAGGAGGATGTACCGATACCCGTTGACAACAGGACGGTTCTTCGAGGCGAGAAGGTCACTTTTGAGGCAACCCTCGAAGAGGTCAACAATGGAGCCGGACCGGCACCTGCACCTGTGGACGGGCAGGATATCACGATGAGTGTCTGGTGGGAGGGTGGTTCCATCGGTCCGGTGACTCAGGCGACGAATGCTTCGGGCAAGGCCTCTTTCAACCTAACCATCGATGCTACTGTTCCTCTAGGGGCTCTCACAGTCAACTTCTCTTACGCTGGGAGCGGACTGCCAGAAATCCTTGGTGGTACGGCGGGTGATGGAGATCTTGCGACCGGGGCGAATCTTTTGCCACCTAGTATGAACCCCTACTTGAACACTGAATTATCGGTCATGGATGAGATGGTCCTCACGATCGATGACCTCGCAAAACCACTGTATCCTGGAGATGAGGTCACGGTGAGTGGAAGTCTGACTGACCTTGTCGGTGGTGCTCCTGATTTCGGTATCAGCAGTTCCACACTCTCACTCTATCTCGATGAGGAGTTCTCAAGTCCGATCGTTCAAGGGCTTGTCGCCACCGGTGAGAGCAGCTTCAATCTCACTTTCACGATTCCCTCGGACTTGCCCAATGGTACTCACAACGTGACCATCAGGGCCAGTGATGTTCCCAATTATATGTATGGTAACGAATCCCTCAAAGACTTCAGCACGAGGGGCACGACCCAGATTGCTCTGATTGTCAAGGAGTGGCTGCCAGGCCCATCTCTCCGAGTACTCACAGAGGGTGACGATGTACCGCGTGGTTCAGGACTCAATATCACGGTGACTCTGATCGATCACACATCGTCTCCTGTCGCAGGACACGTCGTGAATGTGACTTTGATCGATGGAATCACGAACACCACATACCCTGTGACTCTCGATGGATCTGGTGTTCAGCAATTGAACGTCACACTACCCGCCAATACCCGGCCCGGGGTGTTCTCAATCAAGGCTTGGTGGAATGGCTCCTTCGGTGGTATCTTGCTCTACGAGGGCCTCGACGGTGATAACACATCAAAGTCCTTTGATGCAACTGCGGTGACCAATCTGACCTTGGATGACCATCTTGGTGCTCAGTTGATCTTTGCAGGCGATACAATCACAATTTCGGGTACCATCACCGACGATCTATCGATTCCTATTCTGGAGCAGAATGGTCGATC
>CAZMJD010000286.1:0-1806 GCA_964566385.1 uncultured Candidatus Poseidoniales archaeon
TGCCTTTCCTTGGAGCAACTCATGTCTCAAGTGCAGCGCGATTGGGGGGCGATATGCGTCGCCGGGGTGCTGGAGAGAAGATCGCATTAAGGGCAACAGCAACACATGTTGACCTCCCTCCCCACATTATTCAGCGTCCTAAACTACCAGCTGGAAGATCTACAACTCCTTCGCTCCTTGAGAACATGTTGGATGGGACAGCAGACATCGTCGAGGGTATGAGTTCCTTACACCCGCATCTTGCCTCCTTCTTCTCGATTGAACCTGAGACCGCAATAGGGCTTGCGCTGTTCGATGCCCTTCATATTCGTGGAGCATCCCCAAAGAGTAACTTCTGGGATCTTGCTCAAGAGGGGTGTTCGCGATGACGTTGACACGAGGGCGTCTCTTGTCCGAATCACTTCAATTCAGTGATTCACGGATTGCGGAGATCGATGATTGGTTCCAAATCGCTTGGTCTGAGCGACGTCGCCCTTTTGTCGGTTCGGTGGATATACGTGATGCAGGTTTCAAAGTGGCTGTTGTGGATGCTAATGCATTCCCTGCAGGATTCCATCACCTTCATCCGGATGATCATGAGAATTGCATGGCTGGGCTTGCTGAGTGGTTGCAGACCCATGCTCCTGATGCCAAAACGGTCTGTTTGGTACCTGAGCCTCTCACCCGTAACCCCGCTTACGTGCAGAATGTGATGGCTCTGCGTTCCCTGCTGATGGATACTGGACGTACAATCCGTCTCGCAGTTCCTGAATCTGATCTTTCTGGACGAAGCATTTCTGCCGTAGATGGTACGGTTTCCTATGACCTTCTCACAATCGAGCATGGGAAGCCCTTTGTCAACGGAGAGCAGATTGACCTGTGCATACTCAATCGTGATCTCACTGATGGAAGAGTGCTTCGATTGTCAGCGGGCCTTGAAGCAATCCCCAGTGTTATGGGTTGGTATAATCGGCGCAAGTCCACACATCATACTCTTTTGGATGACAACGTCAAACTTTTTGCCTCGGATTTCGATATTGACCCGTGGTTGTTGTCGCCTGTCTGGTCTTACTCAGGTGAGAAATGCTTGGCACAGGATATTTGTCTCGAGATGATGGCCGCAAGCATCGATCAGATTCTTGAAGAAGTTCAAGAGCGCTATGACTACTATGGTCTGAGGAAGACTCCATCTGTGTTCGTGAAGAATGATCGTGGAACTTATGGTCTTGGAATTCTAACTGTCACTGCGGGCACTGAACTCATAGGAATGAGCAAGCGTAGGCTCGGTAGACTCACCTATGGCCGTGGAGGTCAAGAGGTCGAGGATTTCGTGCTCCAGGAAGGGGTGCCAACCTGTCAGATGATGGGTGAAGCAGTTGGTGAATCAGTTTTGTACTGTACGAATGGCACTGCTCGAGGGGCATTCATTCGCCTGAATCGCAAGTATAGTGATGACGCTAACCTGAATACTCCTTCGTCTGAGTATGTTCCCACCAGTTTGGGTTCATTTTCTCCTATTCACAGAATCATCGCCGAACTCTCGATGCTGGCTATGGCTGATGAAGTCGCTGCTTATTCATCTTCCATGCCTACAATCTCATAATTTGAAGGGAACAGGGCGATTACGATTCCAGCAAGAAGGCTGGCAAGTGACCAGCCGAGCCTCCCTTGTATCATCATCTCTAGAGCGAGGACGACCAGCAATAGTCCCCCTATGTTCGAGACCCACACCATCGATTTGAAGGTCGACAATGACACACCAGTTGTACCTGGAGGGCGTACTGGTCCAAATTCAGCACCAAATCTGAGCGGCGTTGGTTGTTTGGA
>CAZMJD010000287.1:0-1579 GCA_964566385.1 uncultured Candidatus Poseidoniales archaeon
CATTCCATCAAACTCAGTAGCGGTCACTTCAGCAGATATAGGCCCACTGCAGATTGCTGCGATCTCGGCGACAACTGTTCTGAAATCACGCCCCGAGCGGGCGATCAAAGTAGGATTCGTAGTGACTCCATCAAGCACACCCCACGCCGCAATCTCTCTGATTTCATCCACATCGGCCGTGTCAAGGAAGAGTTCCATGGAGTCACGCACTACTTCGGAGGTTCATTGCACTATGGGCTGCTTCGACAATCGCTTCAATAGAGAGACCGAGATAATCTAACAATTCATCGGAGCCTCCAGATTCACCGAATCGGTCTCCAACTCCCACACGCATGACTGGAACAGGGGATGAAGTTGTGACCGCCTCGGCAACTGCACTACCAAGTCCTCCGACAACGTGATGATCCTCACATGTGACGATAGCGCCGCATTCATGGGCGGCACTAGTGATGGTCGCAAGATCCAATGGGGCAAGTGTGTGAACATCAATCACACGAGCATGAACACCATCACGAGCAAGTATCTCTGCCGCTTGGAGGGCACGGTGTACCATGACACCCATGGCCATGATAGCCACATGATTACCTGATCGCAAAATATTGGCCTCGCCGAGCTGAATGCGATCGACATCACCATAGATGATAGGAGAAGGATTCCTTGTCGTCCGCATGTACGACGGACGATCGAGATCGCAGGATTGTATGGCAAGAGCATGTGCCGAACGTTCGTCACAAGGGTGCATGACAACCATTTGTGGCAGGCTTCGGAAGATTGCCAAGTCTTCGATGGACTGAGCCGAGGAGCCATCGCTACCAGTGTGAATGCCGCCATGACTACCACAAAAATGGACAGGGAGTCCGGGACGCACGACGCTATTGCGAATCTGTTCGAAAGCTCTCTCCAAGAAAATCGCGAATGTAGAGGCAAGAGGTGTGAATCCACAGGAGGCTAGCCCAGCTGCTACACTGACCATGTTCTGCTCTGCAATGCCAAGGCTGAATGAACGCCTTGGAAACTGCTCTCTGAACCACGAACTGCGAGTAGATTTACCTAAATCCGCATCAAGCACAACGATGTCGTCACGTACGGCTAGTTCCAAAAGGGCCTTTCCGTAGCCATCTCTTGAGGCACTCCGTCCACTCAAGACAATTCCTCCATCGCGGTAACCAGTTGCTCGTCACTGGGAGCGGCACCATGGAAAGAGGGGTTATTCTCCATGAAAGAGACTCCTTTCCCCTTGGTGGTTCGAGCGATGAGAACGGCAGGAGAGGGGTCGGCAACCATCTCTTGGAAAGCTGAGAGGACTGAAGCGTGATCGTGTCCATCAACCTCCATGGCCCTCCATCCGAAAGAACTCCACTTTGCTGAGATATCACCAAGCCGCATCTGTTTGTCTACGAAGTCATCATTCTGGATCCTGTTCCGATCGACAACCACATACAATCGTTCAACCTCATGATGAATTGTTGCCATCGCTGCTTCCCAGATTTGTCCTTCTTGGCACTCACCATCTCCCAACATCACCCATGTGGACCTCTGACTGTCTGTGAGACTAGCAGCTATAGCCACGCCAAGGCCA
>CAZMJD010000287.1:1589-1804 GCA_964566385.1 uncultured Candidatus Poseidoniales archaeon
AACCACCACTGAAATCGACTCCAGGAGTCCATTTCGAATCGACGTGGCCCTGGCAAATCGAACCAAGTGTACGAAAACCTTCCAAGGCCTCCTCAGGGATATATCCATGTTCAGCCAGTACTGCATACATCGCAGGACTAGCATGACCCTTTGACAGAATGAATCGATCGCGGTCATCCCACAGGGGATCTTCTGGACGATGATTCAGTACCGAA
>CAZMJD010000288.1:0-1799 GCA_964566385.1 uncultured Candidatus Poseidoniales archaeon
AAATCGGCAAGGAGTGATGATTCCTCTCGAGGACATCGCCCTCCATGTCGTTGACGAAGAAGGCATGGGGTGGGACGTATGACTAATCCTCCTCAGCACATCACTCGAATTCCAATGAATCGCATCGCCGTCATGATTGGGAAGAATGGAACTACTCGAAAACGCTTGGAAGGTGCTGCAGAGGCTCGCTTATTCATCGATTCAGAAACGGGAGATGTCTCTATTCAATGGAACACAGAAGCAAATGATCCTGTGAAGATGATGAAAATGCCAGATGTGATTCGAGCGATTGGGCGTGGAATGCCACCAAAGAAGGCAATTCCCTTACTTGAGAATGACGACCTGTTTATGGAAATCATCGACCTTAGAGATTGGGTTGGAAAACGTGGAAATCAACTACGACGACTACGTTCCAGACTAATTGGACGGAATGGACGCATTCGTGGAATCATCGAAGAACACACAGGATGTGAACTCAGCATCCATGGACATACAGCCACCCTCATAGGATTACAAATGGGAATGGCTGATGCCAGATCTGCAATTGAAATGATTCTCAACGGTTCTGAGCACTCAACAGTGATACGCACTCTTGAACAGCGACGAAAGAGACGAAGAGAGGCGAGCAAAATGATCGATTACATCGAAGTGAAAGATTCTGCCATATCAACCATCGATGCCTTGGTTCCAGGACTACACAAAGCAAGAAGCAGGCAGAGGAGGTTGAAGCAAGCACAGGTCAATCCAGAGGATGAACAAGATGTTGAAGAGATGATGAGCCTCAAGGACGACGAAGCCATCGTGTGGGAAGAAGAATGATCAGATTGCCATCTTTCCAATCTCTTGAATGGTTCTGATTAGGCTTCTAAGTCCGTTAGACCTGGATGGTGTAAGCGAGTTCTGAATACCGATCGTCTCAAGAAACGTTGGCTCAAAGTTCGCCACCTCCTCTGGAAGAAGGCCTTCCAAAGCGATGGCAATGAGGGATATCAGACCCTGCATGATCATTGCATCAGCTGCACCTCGCAGATGGGCACCGGTATTTTCACTGAACCTCAAAAGGATGTGTACTTCAGATTGACAACCACTGACTCTAGTTTCATCCGACCACAATGAGGTTTCCAATTCATCAAGTTCATCAGCATACTCAAAGAGGAGTTCATATTTTTCCATAGGATCTTCAATATCGAGGAATTCTTTGATTGCCGCATCCAATTGCTCATTCATCACCTTCTACCTCTGGTGTGTGGCGATGAATGAATAATGAGGCAAATAGACCAATGATCATGACAAATGACAGTCCTGGAGAAAATCCAGGGACGATAGCAACCACATTCTGGTCGATGCCAGTGGCAATCTCGTAGATTTCGTTGTTCCCTTCATCGCGTTCATCGATTGCACCAGCCGGGTCAATGATGAAACGAACGTCGTTCGGGCCCGAACGAAGAACTTGAACTTGGAACGTGACGGAATGCTTCCTGTCAGCAAGGAAGCCTGCTTCAACCTGATACGTATCAAGAATAACCCATGGATCTCCCGGCTCTCTATCAGCCGGAGCGCTCTCGACCCTGATGTCGATTGCCCCCATGTAGGCCTCGGTCGCCGATATATCTACTGTGATGTTGATGGTCTGTCCTGGGAATTCAGCAACACTTTCGACAGATGATGAATTCCAGTATAGATCCAATCCTGGGGAAATGCGATGAAACGATATCGTTGTCGGCTCTTCATTCCCCGCAAGATCAACAAGAGTACCTTTGAGCGCAAGATATTGACCTTGGCGAGTTGACCATGTCAAG
>CAZMJD010000289.1:0-1774 GCA_964566385.1 uncultured Candidatus Poseidoniales archaeon
GAATGAGCGGATATCCATTGAATCAAATTGATGGTGCCATCTCTCTTACGAGTGACCTCGGATTAACTGACGTTCAGGCAGCCTCAGCAATCGAAAAAATTGGGAGCGCACCAACGAATTCTGAAGTCATCGTGACAAATTCATCAACTGTTGCAGACCTGTTTGCTTGGGTAAAGTCATCTCCCCCGGGTTGGTCCATGCAGAAAAGAACCCACTCCTCAGATGCTTCAACATCAACTCCTATTGGTTCTCTGTCAACCCCTCCTCGTTATCACACCCCCATTGTGATTACTGGAGTGGGCATTGGGTTACCTGGACGTGAGAACGTGTTCGATGATGATGGCATCGATGCCATTCTATCTGGAACGAACATGATCGAACCTATTCCTGATGAGATCAAACAAGTCCTGCTCGATAAGCGAATTCAGCGTCTTGTCAAATCGGAGGACGGAACTGGACGGTTCGAGCCTGCCGAGACATTCGATGATATTCCCCAATTGGCAGGTCAACTCAAACACTTCGAACTCACTGATTGGGGTGTCGATTCAAAGTACATCAAAGCGCTTGATACGACGACTGAATTGGCCATTGCAGGTGCATATGAGGCACTTGAAGATGCAGGGATGCCTCTGTTCCCCATCGAACAAGAGAGCCGTTCAGGAAAAAGAACAGTGAGGGGTTGGAATCTGCATGAAAGCATCAGAGATCGTACTGGTGTGATTTTCGCGTCCTGTTTCCCTGGATTCAATCAGACCATAGAGAATGTGATCGATGATGGTGATAGCGGAGACGGTCATTTCGATCGATTGTATCTCTTTCAGGTTCTGACCATGGGGCACTCTCAGGTTGCCCAGATTCTCGGCGCTCGAGGCCCCAACATGCATACGAACAATGCATGTGCTTCTGGAGCATCTGCATTTGCCGTTGCTGAAGATTGGTTGTCCACTGGACGCTGTGATCGCGTCATCATTACTACCGCTGACAATGTGACATCATCAACAGCATTACCATGGATCGGTTCCGGTTTTGCGGCAAGTGGTGCCGCCTCAACATCGCCTGTGGTTGAAGAGGCAGCATTACCATTCGATGCTCGTCGGAGTGGGCTTGTATTGGGTGCGGGTGCAGCAGCCTTTGTTCTTGAACGGGCTCCCGATGCAGCAGCAAGAGGTGTTGAGCCCTATGTCGAGCTTCTGGGCGCAAAAATCGCTAACAGCGCCTTCCATGGGACTCGCTTGGATGTGGATCACGTCTCTGAACTTGTAGCTGATTTCACTAGGAAGATGGCTTCTAAAGTAGAATCAACCCCTCAGGCGATTGCCCCTCGAACCTTGTTCATGTCCCATGAAACGTACACTCCCAAACGAGGAGGTTCAGCGGATGCAGAGATCAGGGCACTTAGGCAAGCCTTTGGTTCTGCAGCGAACGAGGTGCTTATTGGGAACACCAAGGGATATACGGGTCACCCACAAGGTCCTGAATTAGAGGGCGTGGTTGCAGTTCGAGGCCTCGTTGAAGGTCGGGTCCCCCCCATTGCCAACTTCAGAGACCCCGATCCTGACCTTGGTGACCTCAATCTTTCGAGAGGTGAGTCCGTTGAACTGGATTTTGCTCTGCGCTTCGCAGCAGGATTCGGGAGCCAGATTGCAATGACCTTCATGCGAAAGATTGCCTCTGGGCTGGATCGTATCGATCCTCACCGTCACCGAGCTTGGCTTGAGCAGGTATCAGGTTCTAGCGATATTCACTTACGGCGTTTCAAGCGCCGGCTGGTGGC
>CAZMJD010000290.1:0-1736 GCA_964566385.1 uncultured Candidatus Poseidoniales archaeon
CAAAAACATGCTCTTGTACAATACCCTGAGTCACACAATCAAAGTAGAAGAGATTCTCGACGTTCGAGCCTCAAAGCGCCAAACAGTCATAGATCGTGCAAAAGACCTCTTGCGCAAGATTGTCCAATCCAATGTAGATGCAAGTCGCTCTGTTATCGAAGAGGTACGTGCAGTTTTGACAGTTGATGAAGCAAAGAATCACCATGGGATGACGGCCGGACCAAACATAGAGTCATCAGATGCTCTCATCATCGTTGAAGGCCGGAATGACGTCATCAACCTCCTCTCAGGAGGCATCAAGAATGCGATTGCTGTTGAGGGAGCTGGCGTCAAAGACGAACTCATTACACTAGCTGAGAAGAAATCTAGTGTGACAGTATTTGTTGATGGTGACCGCGGCGGAGAACTCGTACTTCGAGAACTCCATGGAGCACTGAAGATCGATGAGGTAGCCATTGCTCCAGTTGGTCAGGAGGTAGAGCACCTTGAAATGAAGACCATTACAAAATGTCTCTCGCAGAAGGAACCTGTAACGAAAGTGATTTCGCGCCTGGACGCTAAAGAGGCAGAAGAAGAAAAACGGCGAGGCCGACGTGGTAAGAAACGTAAAGATAAATCAGAACCGGTGGGTGAACCACTTCCCGAAACCCTTTCTCCCCTCGCCACCCATCTTCAAGATCTGAAAGATCGTTCTGCAATGCTGATGCTTGCAGACGATGAGACATCCGAAGCAGTGGGTGCCTCGAAACTTGACACAGCATGCGCCGAGGCCGAAGGTGCCGTTGCAATCTTGTTCAAAGGAAAAATCACGAGCCGAATTCTTGAGATTGCAGCAGACCATAATATTCCGACAATTCTAGGAACAAGCCTAGCAGCAGATCTAGAGATACCCGAACACATCTCTGCCTATGTTGCATGAGGTACCCCTATGGCTTCGATTTTCACGAAGATCATCAATGGTGAGATGCCAGGTCATTTTGTCTTTCAGAGATCAGATGTAGTGGCATTCCTCGATGTATTCCCGAGGTCCTCAGGACACACTCTTGTCGTTCCAACACGTGAGACACAATATCTCCGGGACCTTCGACAAGAAGAAGTATCATCTTTATTCGCAGCAGTTCACCAAGTAGCTCGCCGTCTACATGAAATTCTTGGATGTGAGGATTGTTCAATTATCATCAATGATGGGCCAGCAGCAGGTCAAGAAATACCTCATGTTCATGTTCACCTCATCCCTCGCTGGCCTGAGGATGGAAGCACGCCCTTGACCAATATTCTTCCAATAAATTCCCCGGAGAATCCAGATCATGAGTCGCTTGCGAGTCTTGCAGTTCAACTTTCATTCTGATCTATCACGGCTCACATCACATTGATGCACTACACTGAATCTCAGACATCTGTGGGTGACGAGGCTGGACGCTCTGGGGGCGAAGTGGACCATCATTCAGATCCCTTGCCAGAACATTCTGCAGTCACTGCACAACTTGATTACGAGTCATTATTCAGTGCGTCAAAAGATTGGCGACAGGGCGGTTCAAGATCATGGGTCAGCCTCTTCTTTTTCCTTGTTCGACGAACATTGGCATTCCAGTACAAGCATCATCAGATTTCTGGAAAGGAGAACATCGAACGTAAGCGAGGAGATCTTTGTGTTGCTTGGCATACTAATGGTATCATTGACCCTGCTCTTGTTCTTCTTCATAGAGGTGGTCAGTTTGTTGTAGGGGGCCGTCACG
>CAZMJD010000291.1:0-1735 GCA_964566385.1 uncultured Candidatus Poseidoniales archaeon
ATGTCGACGCTCTTCTGCAATTTTATCGTTTATGCGCCAGACACTATTAACGAACTTCTCACTACTTGGATCGATAGAACTATCGTAGTGCCAAAATGCTGCTGCTGCAACGTATCCGCGAGGCCAGATCATCCCTCCGATACTTATCCCTGAGCGTCGGTACACTTCGAAGACACCATACGTCAATGCCCTTGATCCTCCGAATCAGACCTGCCAGAAGATCCATGATATCGTACGTGCTCTCTCGTCACCCCTTCCCAATGCTTGGTATGACCACCCCTTGGGACGATGGCTCATCAATAGAGTTGAGAAATGTGATACGGGCACTGAATCATCGATTCGTTCTCTTGCTGGCGAAAATAATCATTTCACGCAGGACGGCAACAACTACCTCGTAGCGATGGATGGCGTTCTTCGGATCATCTTCTGATGATGCACTTTGTGGTGCTCACGCGCCTCCTTCCCATCACCTGTTCCATGTTGAGATTGAGTCTGAGACACCTGTAGTGGAGCAATCCTCAAGAATCACACTTGGTACCAGAGTGTGTTGATCGAGTTCAATCGTCCCTTTCTCTCCGGCAATGAGATGGAATACCTGCAAGAGGTCTTCGAATCAGGTCACTTCGCCGGAAATGGTCCATTCACGAAGCGTTGTCATGAATGGTTGGAGAACCATCTCGGAGCACCTTCAGTTCTATTGACTCACAGCTGCACCGGTGCCTTGGAGATTGCAGCCTTGCTTCTCGACCTTGAGCAGGGCGATGAGGTGATACTTCCGAGTTTCACTTTCGTCACTACTGCATCTTCATTCATGAGGTCTGGTGCCACTCCGGTGTTCTGTGAGATCGATCCTACAACCATGCTTCTCGACATAGATGATGTTGAACGCCGTATCACATCACGTACTCGGGCGGTCATTCCAGTTCACTATGCTGGTTTTGCACCAGACATGACACGTCTGCAGAATCTGTGTGATGCTCATGGAATCACGATTGTTGAGGATGCGGCGCAGGGACTTGGATCATCGGTGAACGGCACCCCTCTTGGAACGTCTGCACCCTTGGCAGCGATTTCCTTCCATGAGACCAAGAATATCCATTGTGGTCTTGGGGGCTGCCTCATTGTCAATGATGAGGATTTGGCGACCCGTGCAGAGATCATCTGGGAGAGGGGCACCAATCGTTCAGCATTCTTCAAGGGTCTCGTGGACAAATATTCCTGGGTCGAGGTTGGCTCCTCGTTCTACCCTTCTGAGTTTCAAGCAGCCTTCCTCCTCGCCCAGCTTGAGAGCTTGGAGGAAAATCTCATCAAACGTAGAGGTATCTGGAATACCTATTCTGCAGCATTGACAACCCTTGAGGAGCAAGGCCATCTCAGTATTCTTCGCCCTCCTGAAGGAGCAGTGCATAATGCCCATCTTTTCGGAAGATTTCCTAGAACTATTGAGCAGGCCATCGTCCTCAGAGTACATCTCAATTCGAAAGGAATCAAGGCGGTGATACACTATGTACCTCTACATACATCAGCTATGGGTGAGCATCTTGGCTACCATGAATATGATCTTCCTGTGACTGCAGACGCTGCGGCAAGACTGCTGAGGTTACCTTTCCATGCAGAGATATCTGAAGCCGACATCGAATTCATTAGCAAGGAGATTCACACGTGTCTGGTGCAGTGAATGGTTTGAATCAATCCACTAAAGAGTGGCTTGAACACGTGTCTATCAAGAAACTGA
>CAZMJD010000292.1:0-1723 GCA_964566385.1 uncultured Candidatus Poseidoniales archaeon
GACCTTGCCAACGAACCCCGTCACTCCCGTGAGGAGGATTTGTGCTCCACTCGAGCCCATCTCACGAATCCACACGGCTCTGTGTTATGATTTGTATCATCTCAGCCCCAAGTTGTGAAATCTCCACTGTCTGATGCCGATGATTCGATGGGCTCCCCTTCAGGCCAGACCCCTTTGTTCTGCATCAGGATACGGAACTGGTGGATTGACTGGATGCGCTTCTCATGCTGCGGCCAGCACGCCCAGATGATGAATTGCGCCAGCCATCCAGGGCGATCAAGTTCAGCGAGTCTAGTGGCCACCTTCTCCTGAGCGAGGATTGCTGGGGGGGTATCCTTGGTGAGCAGGAAATACAGGATCTTTCCGAGTGAATAGACATCGGTGAATGGGCCCGAGACACCTGCATCGCGTTCGGGTGGTGTCCACGTTCCTGAGCCACCACGCGTGACTGAGACATCACTTCCAGTAGCCACCTGCTTAGCCAACCCCCAATCGATGATGACAGGACCTCGTTGTGGATGGATGATCACATTGTGAGGCTTCAGGTCACGATGATAGATCGGCTCACTGCGTGTGGCTAGGACTTCGAGCGGTTCACATGTGAGAGCGATGTACTCGATTGCTTTGTCTGTCGAAATCTGTGCTCCCACCTTGCGCACCTGCTCGACCGTGTTCTTCAGATCTCCACCTTCGATGTGCTCCATGATGAGGACCGAGACGTCCTCTCCTCGCTTTCCTTCGACGACACCGTGGTCGAAATGCTCTGGAATCCTTGGATGACGAATCTCTTGGAGCAGAGCTGCCTCATCAGTGATTTTCATGTTGGCAGAGGCCAAGGGGTTGTGCTTGCCATGGGCTTGTTTCCAGATAGCATCCTTGCCACTCACATTCTTCGCCATGTGGACTGTGGCCATGCCTCCTGATGCGATCTTCTCGAGTCTTTCCCATCCTGACAGACTAGTCTCCTCTTGAGGTGCCACCTTGGCCCTGGATCCTGTGGGCACTTTGACCGAAGAGGTGACGCTTGTCACGCTCGTGATTCCGCTCATCGAGACCTCGTCGGCCCTTGCAATCAGGCGTCGTGCCTCTGCGATGTGAGGCATTGCTGCAGCAGCAATCTCTGGGAACTCATGTGTCTTGGCCAGATCGACGGCTTCTTCGAGTTCTGCTTCGATCTCTCGGGCATCCCTCTTAGCATCGATCGGTCGGTCCTCAACGGATTCGAACAGTCTGGCTAACCGGTCTGGTGCCTGCTCGAGGCGAGAGGTGAGGTCGACCGAGATGATGCCTCGTTGTGCCTCTGCTCGATTATCCTTGGACCGCTCATAGATGGATGCAGCAAGTTCAGCCAACTCCTTGTGTTCTGACATGACTGGGTCGTTGCTGACGCTTTGAGCGACCTCCATGGCTTCGTCGAATCTGTCGTATGCCTCCTGATATTCTCCACCTTCATGGGCCCGAGCACCTTGATTGCTCAACTCTCTGGCCTTCTGGAGGCGCTCTTCGGCCAAGCCACGCGCGCCCATCGAGAGTTTCCTGTCGACAGTCGCCTTGACCATCGAGGTACGCGAGTACAACGTAGTGGCCTCTTCTTTCATGCTCTTGGGGAATCTTATTGTGGCTAATTCGCCGACCATAGTCTGGAGTGAGATGCTGTAAGGGCGTAGTACTTCGACATCCAATGACTCTGCTGCTGTTGCCTCTTCGATTCGTTCTAACTCTC
>CAZMJD010000293.1:0-1709 GCA_964566385.1 uncultured Candidatus Poseidoniales archaeon
GAGGAACTTGAGGAGACCTCACAGAATTACGAACAAACACTCCTGTATCGACTCATAGGACCACATCAGGCACTACGTCTCGAGCGCGTTCGGTCAAAATTGGAGAACGTCCTGCAATCTCGTTCAGCAGGAGTCCAAGAACAGAATTGGGAGGGTGTGGATGCAGAATATGACCGGCGCCCAACAATTGAGAGACCTGACCCAGATATTGCTGGAGTCATCGGAGATGATGGATATGAGTGGTTGGAGCATCCTGAAGGAAGTGACAATCAGTGGTTCAGGATTCCTGAATCTGGTGAGGACTGGCAGCCGTGGGAACTCTGACTCATCCGTTCCAGGTGACATGGGGAAAACCCGACTTCGACCAATTGAGCATCCCATCTCTCAGGACACGGATGTCAGGATGACCTTCCTGCTGAAGGATGTGAGCAACCTGAGCGGAGCGGCCGTGAGTGTGACAGAGCACAACAAAGGATTCGTCTCGGCGCGCTGTGATCTCATCCACCCATTCATGCATCCTTGTAGAAGAGCGAAGAGTGGCACCTTCGATGACCCCAAGCCTTCCACTCCATTCTTTGGGCTCTCTAACGTCGAGCACAACAGGAGGAGTTGGATTCTGAAGCTCACCGGCAAGAGTGGCTGCATCTATCCAATCAAGCACGATACGGTATCGGGGTCTCTGGCATGAATCCTGCGCGGCAATTATGGAAGTTCACAGGAGAGATTCGCTGGAAGCGCTGTGTCGATCTTCGAGACCTTGCCCAAGCGCACCCACTCATCACGTTGCCACGCTTCATATTCATCAAAGGTCGAGCAACGCAATGGATTGCTCATCTGCAACGTCTCGCCAAGTGTCCAGATCGGTGCACCTGGGGGCTCATGACCTGAAAGAACGAGCAGAGATGGATCGAGATCTTTGAGACGAGAGAGAGAATTCCAATGGGCACCAAGATCACCGCTTAGAAGGTCATCGCGACCAACGCCTCCGGGACCTCCAAACAGGAAATCTCCCGTGATGAGGAGGCCGTGTCCTACAAGCGTCATCGAATCCAACGTATGGCCAGGTGTATGCATGACCCTCAACGAGATGTCCCCAGCCGACAGATGATCGCCATCACTGACCAGCCTGTTCGCTTTCGGGACACTGGTTGTTTCATGCATGACGTAATCCACACCAAGGCTCTCAGCGAGCACGAAGCTGGAGGTGATGTGGTCGGCATGGGTGTGAGTGTTAACGAGCATCGTGCAACTTAGGTCGTGGTGTTCGAGCCATGCAACATCACGATTCTCATTCCCATGGATTGGATCAATGAGGATCGCTTCGCCAACTATCGGGTCTGCGACCACATAGGTCCTCGCCCAACCCTCAGTGTTCAGTTGTGCCCACATCGAACCAGCGTGAACGATGAGCGATAAATGACCTGCGGAAACATCCGGTGGCTTATTCGGCATCTCCGCCAAGGAACCACTTGACGGGCCCGATAACAGGAATCAGGGCCTGTTTCTTCCAGTGTGCTGCCTCTTCCTCATCCTCGAACTCGGTTCCCCGCACCACAAGGAAGGTAGCAACGTTGGTGCCGATGATGCCGAGGAGGAGTAAGACAACGGTGATGATGCCGATGGTGGCAAGCATGTTGCCACCAGTGTCTGCTTCGATCTGACCGGTGAGGAGTTGGAAGTCCTCTTCACTTGCGGCAAGCGTTGTGATA
>CAZMJD010000294.1:0-1695 GCA_964566385.1 uncultured Candidatus Poseidoniales archaeon
AACGGTTCCACCCACGTGCAGTGAGACATGGTCTTCTCTGTCGAATGTGGTTCATGGCTATCCTTCAACATCGATCAGGCGGTTCTAGAAGAAGAGGTCTCGTGGAGAGATTTCGGTACAGGCGTCCGACTCGGTAAACTGGCGAGAGAGGATGGTGCTAGTCTTGTACTGTACGAATGTGCTGAGAAGGTCGACGAGGGTGCCTTCGCGCCCCATGAACATACGGGTGGTGAAGCATATGTCGTGCTTGAAGGCGAAGTCGTCGATGAGAATGGAGTCTACCCAACCGGTTCAGTCGTTTGGATGGAACCCGGATCGAAGCACGCGCCTGAGACCCGAGGACGAACACTCATCCTTGTACTATGGCCCGATGGCGTCAAAGCCACATCTTGAGGCGGAATACATGGTCATCGATCAGTTCATCGAGGACCATTTCCACCACTTCAACGCCGGTGTCCTCAAACGGATGACCACCTCTCTCTGGGACCATTTGAACGGTGGGGGCAGATTGGTCATCTCACTCGCAGGAGCCATGAGCACTGCTCGGATCGGCTGCTCACTCAGACCTGCAATCGAAGCTGGTCTGATCCATGGCATCAGCACCACTGGAGCAAACCTCGAAGAGGACCTCTTTCGAAGGATTGCTGGGCCCTCGTTTCGGACCGTGGATGATTGGCAAGAGCTCAGTGCATCAGACGATGTGGATCTGCGCGAAGAAGGAATGAATCGCGTGACTGATGTCTGCATCCCTGAGGCAGAGGCAGTTCGTAGACTTGAGAGACACTTGATCGATGTGTGGAACTCTGCTGAACAAGAAGGTCGACGCTACTTCCCTCACGAATATCTCCAGCAGGTCATCCTAGCCAAGAGGAGCGATGAGGAATGGAGTGGCGAGCCATCTGAATCATGGCTTGAAGCAGCTCTGAGTGAACAGATCCCTATCTGGACACCTGGTTGGGAGGATTCTACGACTGGCAACATCTTTGCTGCACGATGCATCGAAGGTACGATTCAGAATCCAGGAATCATGAAATCAGGGACTGAGGCAATGATGAATCTGGCTGCATGGTATGCTGCCAGCGATCAAGGGACCGGACTGCTCCAGATTGGAGGTGGCATCGCAGGGGATTTCGTGGTCTGCGTGGCACCGATGTTGGAGCAGGACCTTGAGCGACATGTGAACAAATGGGCTTGGTACGGGCAGATCACCGATTCCACTGCCTCCTATGGAGGCTATTCTGGTGCCTGGCCCCAAGAGAAGATCAGTTGGGGGAAACTGGAACTGGATGCTCCAAGATTCTCCGTACAATCTGACGCCACCATCGTCCTTCCACTCATTCTGGCAGCACTGGTCGAGCGATCTGGAGCGAGGTGAACTGGATGACTGAAGGAGATGCACGAGGCACTCACATTCTGGTCGACTTGACGGGAGTGCATGGAAATCCCGAGACACTCGCTGCATCTGTCCTCAAACACTCACTGAGACTAATCGAAGGTGCAGGCGTCAGAGTCGTTGGTCAACAAGTCTCCATCTTCGATGGTAATGTCTCACCACCTGGTTTCGCACTAGTGGTCCTTCTGGATGAATCACATTTCTCCGCACACGCATACACCGACGAAGGGTTGTTCGCTCTGGACCTGTTCACATGTGGGGGCACCGATCCGACTCCGATCATGGAAGGGATTATCGCCCAT
>CAZMJD010000295.1:0-1693 GCA_964566385.1 uncultured Candidatus Poseidoniales archaeon
CAGCCGACTGTTCCACGGGATGAGCTTGCTGCCCTTGCCGAAATCAGTGGCGATGAAGGGTCCATCGAACCCGACGAGCGTCGAGTCATTCGAAATCTGTTGGCTCTTCGTGATACTACGGTGGGGGAAGCAATGACGCCGCGTGTTGTGATGACTGCATTTCCTCTTGGGATGACAGTCTCCGAGGTCATCGCCGAACATCCGGTCCTGCATCATAGCCGTAATCCGGTGTATGATGGTGACTTGGACCACCTTGTGGGTCTTGTCCTTCGCTCATCCATTCTTCGTGCTCATGGTGAGGACCGATTCAATGTTGAGATGAAGGATCTGATGTCGCCTATTCAGACCTGCAAATCGGATGATGATCTCGACACAGTGCTTGACCATTTTCTAGAAGCCCGTCAACATCTCCTTGCCGTTGAGGGTGAATTTGGTGGAACCGCTGGTATCATCACGTTAGAAGATGTGTTCGAGGAGATGCTGGGAGTCGAGATAGTTGATGAATCAGATCCTGTTGAGGATATGCGTGAACTAGCTGCTCAGCGTCATATGGAATCAGAGTCCGAATGATTCTCGAGCCAGTCCATGATCACGGCATCACGTGATGGGTTAGATCCACGAGCACTGTGCTTGAGATTCTCAATGACATGTACATTCAACCAAGGGTATGCACGTTTGGCAGCCTCAGCTTGAGCATTTCCAAGCGTTTGGTCGACACCTGCTTGGATGTACAGAATCTCCCCTTCCTCTAACGAGCCCCAGTGAGGTGGTCCGAATGACTTGGCCGACCAAGGTGGGGATTTTGGTTCAATGATTTGCGTGAGCCGAGCGATTCGCCCCAGAACCAATGGTAGGATGAGGCCCATCCATGGGGTTCTGCGAATCATGATGAGGGAGAGGTCGATGAGAGGTGATTCAAGAATCAGCCGGGGTCGTGAACCGTGGTTTGAATCCCATGTCTTCAGGACCCGTTGAGCAACATACCCTCCAAGGCTGTGGCCGTGGATGAGTAACTTGTCTTCTTTGATCATAGATACGCGTCGCAGTTCTTCTATCGCGTGATGAACATCAATTGCAGCTTGAACGCTAGAGAATACACTCGTTGGAGGTGCCTCGCCATGTCCTCGAAGATCAAGCGCGACTGTTGACCAACCTGCTGTCCACATCGTCTTCATGCGTTCAAATTGGTAATGGCTGCATGAGGTCCATCCATGCAAGAATATGGCTAGCCCACCTCCTGTTTCAGCATGATACCACATTGGCATCACTGTGCCATCATTCGATGTGTACGACAATCTCTCGAAATCATCATGTTCGAAAGGAGGTCCTGGTGCTCGTGGTTGAAATGATCGAAAGATGGTGTGGTCGAGGATAAGGTCGATTATCAGAAGAATGTCTGCAATCACGATCAGAAGGATGGAAAATGCAATACTCAATCTCGATGGTGATGCGCCAACTAATTCCATGGACAGAATGATCATTAGAGGAAGATGACAAATCGTAGCCAAGACGACCCGTTTAGTCCTCACACTTTGGAGGTGGTCCGACAGGCGTTCATCCATCGGCGCCAGCAGGTTCGTCATCCTCTCCCTTCGGCGCATTGAATCTCTTATCTGCTCTCTCTCCGAAGGCTTCGAGACGAGCCACCCATCCTGTCGTTTTCTTCTCGCTAACGTATGCAACGTGGTGAACG
>CAZMJD010000296.1:0-1682 GCA_964566385.1 uncultured Candidatus Poseidoniales archaeon
TGAAGGGCATGTATGATCATCAGCGTCAAATCAATCGAGAATTGGGGCGCTTGCATGCTTTCATCAAGCATGTGCTTGAAAGTGGAGGGAAGAAACGGAAGGGGACTCAACACCTCGAAAAACGGATCCTGTCAGGAGAGACATTTGGCATGGATGACCTTGCTAGGCTGATGAAATCCGGAGGTATCGGAGAAGAAGGATTGTCAAACAAGGAGAAAAACATCAAGAAACAGGAGCGTGCGCCTCAGCCCAAACGTCGAAAACAGGTTTCTGCAAGGCGTGGGCAAGGCCGGATCGGGCGCGTGGACCCCGATAAAAGAAGGTGAGTTTTTGCTGACACTTGACCGGGGTGCAGGAATAGAGGTGAAATGGCGGCGTGTTTGCGCACCAGCGCAAATTGACGTGAGGGGATTAACCGCACGTGCTGCATTGATTGAACAAGCCACGGGCGAGCAATATGATGTTCAAACACTGAGAAGCCTGCCTTACGAATCAAAATCGTGTAGTTTTGAGCTGGACGTAGGGGGTGCGCACCCAGCGGGACTCTTGTGGACAACGATTGTCAATCGTGAACGAGCCCGGATCCTAGTCTTTGCCATAGCCCCTGAATTTCAAGACATGGGGCTTGGTTCGCATGTCTGGAGGATGATGCAGGGCGACCTCCAAGCCCTCGGCATCAGGAAAGTGCAATTGGAAGTACATGTAGAGAACAGTGGAGCTCTTAGGCTCTACGAACGTCTTGGAATGAATGCAGTAGGTTTCATCAGAGGGTATTACCTCACTGGTGACGGAATTCTGATGGAATGGGACTCCCACTTAGAAGAATAGAGATTTGTTCTGCACTTTCTGCAACCGTAATTTCCATCGCTGTCAAGTCTAATTGAAACGCTACGTTGATGGACGCTCTTGCTCTGTCGGTGCCAACGTATGTTATCCACGCCAGCGGAACGCCTGCTTGACGACCTATACGATATCAAAGGAGTGCATGCAGTCCTCCTCATAGATGCCGAAGGCCTTTGCACCAGTACGCGGCCACACGATCTTGTCGTGGGTGCTGAACGTAGCGGCCTTCTGTCGTCATTATCGGTTGAAGCGAGTCTTAATGCTGATTTCGAAATCATCGTCACCGCCTTTGAAGGAGGGAGTTGTCTTCTCTCACCGATAAGTGATGGAACATTCCTGTGCGCCATCACTGAAGCCAACACGAATCTCGGAGCGGCGAGGAAGGGTTTGATCGACATATCGGTGCGCCTGCGCCCCCTATTAGGGACGTTGGACAGTCATGCTTCCAGGTGATGCAGTAGCCAGTGGCTTGGCTGCAGCCACTATTGCAATCACAATAACAGTCCTTGTCGAACGATTGGGTGGACAAACCGGAGGAGTAATTGGGACTGTCCCATCTACAATGGTTCCAGCCGCCATCGGGTTGTGGGCAGTTAGCCACAATCCTTCAGACTATGCAAGAGCCATGTCTCCAGTTCCATACGGCATACTGATCAATGCAATTTTCCTTCTTGTCTGGAGAGTAGTCCCTAGGAAATTCGCGGACTTTCCTTCAAAGTGGTTGGTCCCTCTAACAACTGTCATCAGCCTTGCAGTGTGGGCCTTAGGTGCGCTTTTGGTCGTAGAATTCTTCGAGAAAGTCGATCAAAGAGGCGTCCCCCCCTTGGTAGTTGGATGGT
>CAZMJD010000297.1:0-1675 GCA_964566385.1 uncultured Candidatus Poseidoniales archaeon
ACGCGTATCCGAACCAATCTGCTATAATCGAAAGCGAAGCAACTGCGAGAGAAGCTGTTGCTAACAATTCACACCCAGATATCGTATGATCCTGCAGATATCGAGAGATATATCGCCAACACAGGGCGAAGAAGGAGGAGGAAAGGGCAGTTGCCGCTGGAGACGAATAGAGCGAGAGGGTCGTGAGGGATGCTGAGGTGATTGCAGCTGATACGAGGGGAAGCAGCGTTCGCCTATCTGAGACAAGAGCACCGGACTTAGCCCCTTGAACAGCCATCAGTGCACAGATGAGGAGAAGGATGGGGGAATAGGGGATATCTGGCCAGTATTCAAGTCTCGAAAGGAAGGGAATCGATGCCCCGAGGACCGTTCCAAGAACGAGGGCTGCACTTGTAGAAGGTTCCTTGCGCATCATCCCTCACACCTCCAAGCCGTCCAGACCGGCAAGCGATCGGATAGCCATCCTGCCTCCCAAAACTCAGGAACATGTGGATCGGTCTCTATCTTCATGATGCAATACCCGAGCTCGGTCAGAATCTCATTCGCCTCGGAATCGATGAAAGCTTGATTCGAGAGAATGAAGTGATCTGGATTGCGATGTTCAACAACATGACGCAGTGTATCATTGGACGCAACTGTCTGAATGGTGATGGATCCATTCGGTAGCGACCAACGAAAACCATTCCATCCTGCGGTAGAATTATCGATCACAACTGTGGCATCGGGGTCTGTTATGTGATCATGGACATACTCCTGAAGACCTCGTTCGACGTAATTCTCAGGTATGCTGTGCAGATCGAGACCTGCAACAACAGATGAAACGATCAACAGAGCGAACAAGGGTTGGAATCTCAAACGGGGTAATCTCAAACAGGAGATCGCCACAGCAAGTGTGGCGGCGATGGGATAGGCGAAGTACGGGCAGCAGGACACGAATGGAAGATGGCTAGAGTCCAGAATGCCATCGATCCAAGACTGATGATGACTATCTGAATCTCAGCAGGGGTCTGTCTGAACTGTTTGATGCCGAGCAGAGATGCCAGTAGGATGAACACTCCCAAGGGGCCAATCTGATTACTGAATTCATCTGAAAACTCGAGCAAGAAATCAAGGTCGAGGAACGACATGGGATCCGAGCGCGGACCAAGCCTATTGAGGAGGGAATCGGAAGAATTCCCCAGAATGCTGTTCAACCAGAGATGAACGAAGAACCATATGACTGGAATAGACAGCAGAAGAGGATACTTCCACAACATATCCCGGCGAGAGAGGCGATACCTGATGAACAGGCCAAGAGCAATACCTGCCCAAGCAAAAGCTAGGAAATTGTCAACGAACGGTCCAACGAGCAATACGAACCATCCAACGAATCTCTCGGTGGATCTCAATTTCCGCTCACCGATCAGCAAGGGTACTGAGTACAGTGCCACACAAAGAGTCACAATGACATTCAAGTGTACTGGGTGAGGCATTTGTGCATAGAAATTGAATGCAGGTATGACCGCATAGACAATGCCAGTCACAAGAGCTCGCTCGGCCCCAAGATGACGTTTCACAAGGGCGTACAATAAGAGGATCTCACATACTGAAAGCAGCAGAGTGTAGATCTTCAATCCTACATACCCATCATCAAGAATGAGAGGTGGGGCATAGATGACCTCGCTCAATACGCTGC
>CAZMJD010000298.1:0-1656 GCA_964566385.1 uncultured Candidatus Poseidoniales archaeon
AATCCATCTTTGCTCGAAGTCCGTCTTCTGAATCCTTTAACAGACCACTTCGCTGAAGCACATTCTCTTCGTCGAAGAAATGCAGAATTCTTCCATCATTCAAGTCACCCGTCCACAATGGTCCTGAAACTCTCTTATCGATGGCTCTTGGAGGGTGATGCCATGGGAGTAGGATACGCAGTGGAGGAGCCCCTTTGAGTTGTTCAGCATCACTGGGCCAAATTCCTCTATCCAATTCAGTAGGATGTGGTGCTTCAACACACCATCCGATATGGTCGCGCCACGCGGATGCTCTACTCGGAGACCTCTCGCTGAAAAGTGTGACACGCAGATAATGATCTTCACATGTACTGAAGAGTGGTCGAATCGTACGATCGTGCATAGCAGCTCTCTGAGCTGCCCATCCGATGAGAACTCTGATACCAATCTCATGTGATGCTGGGCCAGGTCGAACCCGTGCCCCATAACGGCGCGAACATGCACTATTCGAACGACCACGTAAAGCCGCCGCATCTGTTGCAGTCAAGGCGAGGATGCCACGCCGCCCCATACTTGACAATGCAGCATCAATGAACGGAGCGGGTGAACCGAACGGATCGATATCGATCCACTGATATCCACGATCAGACCAATACTTACCGTCTTGATGGGTGAAGTGTAATTTGCCGGACAAAGGTGGATAGAGGGCGTGGACCGCTGATGCCCACGAAAGAGCATCTTCCTCAAGATCGTTACAAGTGACAACAAGTCGTTCTGCGTGTATGCATTCGTGAAGCCACCTTCGTGCGCGGATGCCAGACCCCGTCAACATGTCAAGTACGCGTACATCTCCTCCTCCTAACAGTCCACTCTCGATAGCGGCATCCATGATCAAGACGGATCGTGTCCTTTGGTCTGCCATTGCTATGTTGTAAAATACCGAAGAGGTCCTCTCTGTGGGCCCCTTTCCTCCATCCTTGCGAATTGTTTCAGATGGCACTCGGTGTTGCGTCCTTCCCTCTAGAATGGCCGCTCCTGGCCATTCATGTGATCCATCATTCGACCATTCGTTCATGCCCCTCACTCAACGAATGCGGTGTGGGCGTGCTCGACGCCAGCTCTCCCTTCTTTCAGGTAACCCACAACTTTCGCCGCTGGCAGATCGCGTTGCAGTTCGTCCAGAATGTTGCCAGCGACATTCTTGCTCACGACCAGCAACATTCCCATGCCCATGTTGAAGACGCGATACATCTCATTGATGTCGATATCCCCTTGCTTGGCTAGCCACTCCATCTCTGGAGGGGTCGGAAGTGGAGTATCGATCACGAATGTACTCTGGGCACCTAGGCGCAGGATGTTTTCTAACCCCCCTCCAGTGATGTGCACTAATCCATGTAGATCCTTCCAAGTTGCACCATGATCACCTGAGCGCAATCGTTCAAACAGTCCAACAATTGGTGTGGTGTAGATGCGTGTTGGCTCAAGCAGGACATCAGCCAAGCGCTCAAAATAGTTCCCTGTAACTCTACTCGTCCATGATGGGTCGAACGGCGGTGCTTGGCCTGCATCCGCCCCACTTGAGTTGAGAACAGCCCGAATGAGTGTGTAGCCATTGCTGTGGAAACCACTTGCGGGTAATCCAATGAGTACGTCACCCGGTCCAATTCGTTCCTGATC
>CAZMJD010000299.1:0-1595 GCA_964566385.1 uncultured Candidatus Poseidoniales archaeon
CTGTCTCCGAACCCACCACTTTGAGGCGACCGCGGAATCGATCGAACAAACCCATCATGGACCTCTGGTCAGTCGTCGAGTGTCAAACCTCCGCCGGGAGAACGGCGTGTGGTCCGTGCCTGAGTCGAAGATTCATCTTCTGAAGGTGATTCTTCGGATTGAGGGAGGGGGAGGGGATCATCACCACGCTGCTGGGCAAGCATCTCGAATCGTTGGGCGTATTGTTGAATGGCTGTATTCGATGCTGCCTTCTCCGCTTCAAAACGTTGAATGAGATCATAAAGTTGTTCTGTTAGAGTGATCAATAATTCAGCGGCGATATCAGGTGGAGTTTCAATATGGATGTTTGAACCAACATCAACAATGACGGGCATCTCTCCAGACCCAGTATGCTTGAGTGCAACCCCGGCACCAAGTGGAGTCATGAAATGACCCTCGACACCACCTTCGAGATCATTCAAAGATTGAATGACATCGCGGTGTTCGTTTCTAACTGTGGCAACTTTTTGTTGCTGCTCATCTAATTGCAATAACTGATCTCGATTCATCTCAACGAGGCGTGCAAGTCGGCGAATCTCATCATCTGCTTCCACCGGGAAGCCCCCTACTCTTCCTCTGAAGAGGATGCAAAATGATGGAGGACAACTGGATCTTCAGACTCAGAGGGTTTGATGGCTTTCATCTCTTCAATAATAATCGCTCGCCGATTCGCACGATGGCGACTACCTATGAGAGAGAGAAGACGCTCCTTAGCTGCATCCTCATCCGTGCCGAGCACGTCCATTGTGAAATGCTGGATATTCAGGCCGGAAGGGAATGACCCCTGCACCCTAAAGACAAGCATGGGCGGCCCAAATGAGGCGCCCCCTTAAACGCGTTGGGCTCTAGGGTTGGATGTGCGCATAATCGTCGCACGACGAACGGCGGCCATGTTGTTGCTGACCGTGCTGGCCCCAATCAGTGCCGGAAGTGAGATTCTTTGGGGGGAAGGCATACCTGAAATCAATAGCGGGGGAGTTGAATACAGAATCATTCTACAATATGATGCAACTGTAGAAGAGATTGATTGGGCCATCATGAGAATGAGTGACGTGCTCAATCTTATCGCGGTGAATGGTCATGAGTGGGAGACTGAAGATGTACCAATGGGATCATTTGGGGTCGATCGGCCTCCTGTGAATGTACTGAGACCGACCGTGATTCATCTTCCCCCTCTACACTATGATGAAGAAGTCATGACATGGATTCAGGACCTAGCAATCGTCCAGCATGTCGAAGAAATTCTTCCAACACGTGGAAGGAATGCTGAATCGACGACTTTGGTGGTTGGAGATTCAGCGCAAGGATATGCAGCTGCCTGGTCATTTGGTTTGAATGGAAAGGGAATCATCATCGCCTCGGCAGATTCTGGGATCGATAGGGGGCATGCTTGTTTCAGAAATCTGAATGCTACGGGTGATACTAACGCAGATGTCGGGGTCCCGAGCCATGCTCATCGAAAAATTGTGATTCACAACACAAGTATCGATGGAGAAGATCGAATTGGCGATGCCGATTTCGGACATGGGACACATACTTCAGGGACGCTTGCTTGT
>CAZMJD010000300.1:0-1583 GCA_964566385.1 uncultured Candidatus Poseidoniales archaeon
CTGCCTTGTGCATACGCAGCATACATCTGATCGCTGACCTTCTTGTGATCATCACGCGTGGTTTTCTCACCGATACAGGAACCCATGAGTCGAGACAACGAGGGTAACACGTTGATAGGTGGGTAGATTCCAGCCTGATGCAACTCTCGGGAGATCACAATCTGGCCTTCAGTGATGTAGCCAGAAAGATCGGGGATGGGGTGAGTGATATCTTCTCCTGGCATGGTCAGAATAGGGAATTGAGTGATACTACCTTTCTTCCCCTTGACAATACCTGCCCGCTCGTAGAGCATAGCAAGGTCAGTGTACATGTAACCAGGGTAACCACGACGTCCGGGAACCTCTTCACGTGCAGCACCAATCTGACGCAATGAATCACAGTAGTTTGTCATGTCAGTGTAAATGACAAGGACGTGGTAATCATGCTCAAAAGCAAGGTACTCTGCAGCAGTAAGTGCCAAACGAGGGGTGATGAGACGCTCGACAGCAGGGTCATCTGCTAGATTGACGAACAATACCGCATTCTCCAAGGCTCCTGTTCGCTCAAGATCGGTTCGGAAGAAGTTGTATTCCTCAGCCGTGATTCCCATTGCACAGAAGACCACAATGAATTCCTCGTCGCTGTCTTTGAGCGTCGCTTGACGAGCGATCTGCAGAGCGATATCATTGTGGGGAAGACCAGATGCACTGAAGATAGGCAACTTCTGACCACGGACCAGAGTCGTGCAACAGTCGATTGCGCTGACCCCTGTCTGAATGAAATCATGAGGAGACTGGCGTGAATATGGGTTGATTGCTGCACCGATAATATCTGCCTTCTCATCTGCAACAATCTCTGGACCGCCATCTCGAGGGCGACCAGCTCCATCTAGGATACGGCCGACAAGGTCTCTGCTCACAGGTAGCTTGAACACATCTCCGAGGAACTTGACACCTGCCTGTCGATCGATGGCTTCAGTCCCTTCGAACACCTGAACGACGACCATGTCATCCGAGGTATCCAACACCTGTCCATTCTTCTGTGAACCATCACTCAAACTGATGTTCACAATCTCTCCATAAGCAACAGGTTCCGTCTTCTCAAGGAAAACTAGCGGTCCCTTGATGTCAGTGATTGTCTTGTATTCCTTGCTGGTCATTCAAATTCCTCCTTCAATTATTCTCCACCGTACCGGCAATTTCAGCCACCATATCTTCCACAAGGCCATCTATCTTCTCGAGATAACCCTCTGCGAAGCGAGCACGCATGAGTTCGGTCCGGGCTGGGACATTGACAACATCCTGCAATAGAGCACCAGCCGACATGGCTTTCTTTGCCTCAACCTGGAACGTCAGAATTGCCCGCGCCATCGCGTACTGTTGCGCCACTCCGCTATAGGCATCGATTGGATCGAAGCCATTCTGCTGTAGGAAGTATTCACGAATCATTCGAGCAACCTCAAGGGTCAATTGTTGATCGATAGGAAGAGCGTCGGAACCTACGAGCTGAACAATCTCCTGAAGTTCTGCCTCCACCTTCAGAAGCGCACTAATCTCGGTGCGCACCTCTGGGAAATCATTTGCAATATTGTCGCGGAACCACT
>CAZMJD010000301.1:0-1568 GCA_964566385.1 uncultured Candidatus Poseidoniales archaeon
AGCAATCGGCGATTCAGATTTCGACACCTCAAGACAACTCTCTGGGGCAAGTCCAGCTACCCACGAAGGAGAGGTAAGGTTCGAGAACATCGAACGCATCTGGGTAGTGCTCGATGGTGGAGTCATCAGCGTCAGTAGCCAAGCTCCAGACTTCTAAGCCTGCATGAGTAAACGATGGACTTGGGCCTGAACTTCCTTCATCCTATTCTTAGCGCCCAATTCACGAAATAGAGTCAAGGCGCGATTTAGGTCCTCTGTTCGCTGTTTCCGATCGGGGTGAGTACCTCCAAGACGGGCGAGGATTTCTCCCATCAGCATTCTCAGGTCATTCTCTTCAGCCATGGCAAGAGCCCCCCTGTATCGCTCAATCGCTCCTTCAAGATCCCCTGAATCAACAAGCACCTCGCCAAGCATGAGGGACACTTCGACAACAGACCGAGGATCTCCAATGTCACTGAGACCCTCAAGCGCTTCAGAGTAATGGTGTAAGGCAAGAGTCTGGTCATCTCCACGAGCATGGAGACGGCCGAGAACTGCATGTGAACGAGCAATCTGTGCTTCGTCCTTGTTAGCAACCGATAGGTCATGGGCTTGGAACGCGGCCTGCCGTGCTGCCTCGATCTCACCAAGTTCGAGGAGACCACGGGCAAGAAGAATCGATGTTGAAACCAAATGATGACTCTTCGAACCGGCCGAATCGATGACCTTCTTACACTGTTGATACGCCTCAAAGGCAGCCTTCTTGTCACCCTTCTGTCGGAGAATTGCACCGATGTTAGTATAGGTCCTTCCAGCGAGGTCATGTTCCGCATGCTTCTCATATCCCTTCAGAGCTATGGCGTGCTTGTCAAGTGCATCTGCCATCCGACCGCGATGAAGATCGATGTCTGCCCTTCGTGATTGAAGTTTAGCGACCAAACGATCTGCACCGAGTTGCTCGGCCTGTTCAAAGGCTGACTGATAATTTAGTTCGGCACCATCCCAATCTCCTTTCAGAGCAAGGAGGTCGCCAAGGAACATCTGGACCTCAGACCAAGTACGTGGGGAAACAAGATTGGAGTCGAGTGAAGCGATGACGTCTATCAGTTCCAGCTGTCCAATCCGAATCAGTTCAGTTGCTCGATCGACGACCATGCGAGCTGCTTCATCATGACCACCACTGAATGTAAGATGATGAAGAAGTTCCAGATCACCTCCTGATGAAGAGGTTCTGTAGTGCTTTGTGGCATGAGTATGGAGATCTCGTTTCAACGAGGGGTCCATGCCTCGCAACACAAACTCGCGAACAAGGTCGTGAACATCGAAGTTACCGCCATCAGATACTCGGGCCAATCCTCTATGGCATCATGAGCATCTCCCTCGAATGGAATTTCTTCCATGGGAATAGGTTCACGAAAAATGCACAGTGCGGATAAAACACGCTTCTGTGCAGAGGTAAGTCGAGCAAGGATTTCTGCTTCGACATACTGTTCTAAAGTCCCATGATAAGTCGAGGTGGTAGCACCTTTGTTGACGAGTTCAAGAGCAAGTGGGTGACCTCTTGTGATAGCATAAATCTGCTGGAATTG
>CAZMJD010000302.1:0-1532 GCA_964566385.1 uncultured Candidatus Poseidoniales archaeon
AACATTTGGTCTCAGGCCTTCATCGACATCGACGGCACTGCGAATCCGACATTGTGCATCAAGAACATCAAAACGTGCACCTGATACTGCGGCATCACTCGCCCAACGCGCAATAAGATTTCCCTGAGGGATTGATTCGGCCTCATCAAGTCTCAATGTTCCTTCAAATTCGATGTTATGGGTATCTCCTGGCGAGAATTCCTCTTCAGAGGCCCAAGAGAGCACCCCACCCTCAATTTCACACCCTTCTGATGAGGTGATCTCCATTCCACCGGGTATGGGCCGCTCAAGGATCACATGTTTGATTGAATGTTCTGAAACATTTGTCACTGAAATGTGGACCGTGAAGGGCACATCACCGACAGAGACTGGAATCGACATAGACTCTGGAGGTGCATCTGTTCCAACAATGAGCCGTTCATTGATATCCAACACCTTGGAGAGATCTGCTTCGTATGCCACGTCGTGAACATCTCCCGGTTCCATTGTTCGCATGTAGGCGATATGTTCACCTTCTGTGAACTGCTGTAGATTCGTTCGGCCAGCGTTGACAAGATTTGCATCAACATCCCATATCAAATCCGTTGTAGAGGGATTGGTCAATCTTAGAATACCATCTAATCCACTGTAGGCAACAACTCCGTCTTCGTCAATGATGAGTGTGTGCTCTTCGATGAGCTCTCCAATAAATTTGTCACCTTCGATAGCATCGATATCTTCCAAAGTTCGCAGCGAAGCACCCGCAATGACTCTCTCAAAACTCTCTTCTTCATTCGCAGTGTTTTCCTCATTAAGATCTGAGTCTGAAACCAATCCATCTATTTCCGGTAGGTCAAGGTCTAGATTCATTCCATCATCATCTTCACTATCTTCTTCAATTTCCATCACAGAACTTGATTCAGGAATTTCTGGAATTTCTGGGATATCAAATTCAAGTGCATCGATTTCAACAGTTCCGTCATCGTTGATTGGACTTATTTCATGAACTTCATCGACTGAAGGTGATTCGATCTCTGATGGAGCAAACATTCCTTCAGGCGGCGGGGGCACAAGTGAATCCCCTGGGGGGAGGGTGAATTCAGGCATTGGTGGCGCAGGCACGCCTTCAGACATCTCAGGTGCCATTTCTGGAGGCGCTGGGATTTCATCAAGAGAGGGTGGTGTATCCTCAGGTGGCGCAGGGATGTCTTCAGGTGGCTCAAGTGCCATGTCAGGTGGCATTGGCGGCATATCAGGTGGCATTGGAACAACATCAGGTGCTGGCGCCAAGTCACTAGGTGGTGCAGGAATCTCAGGTACAGGAGGTGCGAGATCAGGCGGCATTGGAATGTCGTCAAGAGCAGGTGGTGAATCTCCAAGAAGCGTAGACATGTCTTCTGGAGGCTCTGGCGTCATATCGGGTGGCATCGGCGGCATGTCCGGCGGTGCAGCCATGTCTGGTGGCGGAGGTGGCATTTCGTCTAGTGCTGGCGGTACAGCGTCCATTTCAGGTGGCACTGCCATGTCTGGTGGCGGAGGTGGCATTTCGTCTA
>CAZMJD010000303.1:0-1529 GCA_964566385.1 uncultured Candidatus Poseidoniales archaeon
TATTCAGGAACCACTCACCTGCTCCAACAAGCACCATCGAATAGTTCACAGTGAGGTTCTCTCCTGCGATGTAGTCGCCATTGACCAAGTCAGGGAAGGTGAGGTTTGTTCTGCTGCCAGCTGATGATAGCTTGGTCATGTTCGCATCAACCCAAAAGGGCGTGTAATTGACCCAGCCTCCACCGTTGTTATCCATGTAATCCGAGATATTGGCATCGATGCTTCCGGACTGATTGGAACCCCACCAGTTCTTCTGAGCCGCCATGTGCCCAGACGGGTAGGTATACTTCAGATTCGTCCAACCGTTGGTCGGTGCGAACGAGTTGTTGGTCACCAACCACTTGCCATACGAACTGGTCAGAGCATTGACGAACACACCATTCGGTTTGGTTCGAGCGTAAGTGGGGACCGTCGATGTGTATGGTGCCGTGGCAGTGAAGGTCGAACCATTGATCTGCAACGGATACTGGAAGGAACTTCCAGTCTGCAGTTCCAGACTGCTGTCGATGAAAGTCCCATTCCACCAGAGTGGCCTTGCTGTGCTAGGAGTGTTCCAGTAGCTCGATGTGTACGCTCTCACATACGAGCGCTCGAAGGTCCAACCAGTAGCAATCGATTCGTAATCGTTGCAATATGTGCTACCTGAGGTCGACGACATGTAGCCTGCATGATCGATGTACATCGAGCTGTCCTTGACTGTGACCTGACCCCGCATCGTTCCCCCGCACAGGTTCGTGAACTCTCCTTCTCTGAAGGTGAAGTAGGAGATGTTGCTCACCGTCAGATTGGTGATGCTCTGGGTCGAGTATCGATTATCAGCGTCAAGACGAAACTCATTCGCGTCCTGAACCGTCAGGTTGTCCAAGATAGAATGGGAGTTCGTGCGGAAGAAACCACGTGTGTTGAACATCTCACTGTACCCGTTCCAACTCGAACCAGGGGTCTGCCAGTAGTTGTTCGGGCCACTGATCGTCGCGTTCCGGACCATCAGTGGCTCAAGGCCGCCATACGGAGAATTGCTGTAGATGCCTCGCCAGTATCCTGAACTGCTCGTATACGAATTCGCAGGATTCGGACCGAACCAGACCGGATCTGAGCTATTGCCCAGAGCCCACAACTCACCATTGACGATGATCGAACCATTGGTGGTGTTCGAGTAGACCTTGACGCCAGGATCTATGGTGATGCGAACATTGGGAGCAATGGTCCAAGGGCCTACAAGATAGTATGGAGAATTGTTCTTGGTCATCGTCTTGTCAAAGAACAGAGTGCCACTGAGTTCGCGAGTGAGGGGGATGTTCGCAGGAGACGATCCATTCCAATCCAATGTCGTCATCCCCGCTTCCTTCCAGAATGGAGAGTAGTTCGCCCACCCCGCACCATTTCCATCGAGGATATCCGTGATGTTGGCATCGATCGAAGTCGTATTGTTCGAACCCCACCAGTTGTAAGGAGCCTGCATGTGACCTACATTGTAGGTATACTTCAGATTCGTCCAACCGTTGGTCGGTGCGAACGAGTTGTTGGTC
>CAZMJD010000304.1:0-1505 GCA_964566385.1 uncultured Candidatus Poseidoniales archaeon
TCGAATATCTCGTTACGGTAATTGTTATCACAGCTGCTGGAGGAAGAACTGCTCCAACCCTTATTGTCCTCGACCCATTGATAGGTTCCTTGCTTGTTGAACTTCGCAACAAACCCAGACCACAACCAACTACCGCAGTTACCGCTCATGTAATTGTTGTTTGAAATCTGGAACGAATGAGAGGTGTGATACCAATAACCTACCACATACACATCATCATTGGAGGGATCGACCGCCACCCCTCTAGCGTAACTATCACTGCAACAGGTTCCATCTGAACCCATTGAATGAGCCCATTCCCAGACTCCAGTGGGTCCAATCTTCGCCACAAAGCCATCATAGTGACTATCACCACTGTTATCTTGAATCGATAACGACCCGAAATAGGCAGTGTATCGATACCAACCGCTGATCACCGCACTGCCATCAGACATGAGGTCAAGATCAGTGACATAAGCCCGTCCACTTCCACAGCCATGGCTATTGTGAACACGCTCTTCCCATTCCAGAGTTCCATCTGGCTCGTACTTTGCGATAAAGACCTCCTCGCACGAATTGTCTCCCTGCAACGTAGCTGCACTGTTTGAGGTTTGGTCGCCGAGATAGAACTGGCAATTACTATCCGAACTCGTACAATAATCACCAGCGACATAGACTGATCCATCAGATGATGCCTTGATGTGTCGGGCATAATCGTGCTCAGAACTGCCTAAGCCATTCAACCACTGATATGCCTGTCCGGCAGAGGTTGTCTGCCTGCCAGAAGTGGCCAATGGTTCTGCATCGGCATCGGCAGCATTGACAGGAATGACTGCTACTGTAGTCGACAATATCAGAAGGAAACAGAACAATCGTGCTACAGTTGAATCTTTCATGTCGGTCCCCCTATGTTGGCGTCTGCGGATACGCTCCCCGATTAACGGTCAGCATACACCCATATGAAAGACACCCCGAATGAAGAGAACGACTCACAGACGCATTGATATCTTCGAGTACAATGCACACTTTGAGGGGTCAGATGATACCAGAGGCTGTCGTCAATCAACTCCTATCCATGGAAGGATATGACCGTATTCTCGCTGCAGATCAGCAGGCAAAGAAACTTGGGATTGCACCTGAAGACCTTCTCGCCCAACTCGCACAGATTGAAGCTGAAAGAACGAACAGAGGCGAACAGGGAGTATCAGATGGTGAGTATGCCGCTGATATTTCAGGCGATACAAACGAGGCGGAACTTGTCGTCCATAGTGCCCGACGAATCGCCGACATGTCTCGTTTCCGTCTGCGATATGCCGCAGATGATGAATCACGTGGAAATCAGAGTATGGTCAATGATGCTGTACTCTGCCCGAATTGCTCGGCCCCACTAGGCATTCCAGATGTGCGACCGATCAAAGTCACATGCCCTGCCTGCAGCGTTGAGAGTCTGATCATGTCGTGAAATGAGGTTCCGCTTTGCCAGTGCAGCACCCCCCAATCCAAGATGTCGTGCTCTTGTCGAGGTT